>DAOVIC010000145.1 GCA_030671565.1 Anaerohalosphaeraceae bacterium | reverse complement strand
ACGCTCCCACGAATGATGAATATTCGCCCCAACGATTCGATGCCGGCGGTCATGTGGAGTAATATCCTGAGATATATTCTGCCGCCGTACAGGCTGACTCTTAAACAGGTACTTTTTTACTTTATCCATAACAACACTCCCAAATTCGTATTCCGTATACGCCCGCAAACCATCAGATCCGGATAGAACCGATCCAAACGGCAAAAGCGATCAGCAGCAGCAAAATCCCCACAATAAGCAGCGCAGAAAGCCGCTCATCATGAAAGATCTTGCCAAAACCGTTACTGACATCGTGACGCGTAGGAAAGTGTATTCGATTATGCATATGCAGTCTGTACATTTTACCACCCTTTCATTTTACCAACCCTCGGCTAATCTATACGTTCACACGAAAAAGATGCTCGATACAATATATCATTTTGCTGACATTTAACGGGGGCTATTGACACCTGCCGAATAATCGCATATAAACTTGTAACAGGGCTCAGCCCTAAGGCTGAGGCATCGAATAAAAACCGAAAACTGCCCCCAATACGGCAGTTTGACTAAACTTTATTGATTGGGAAATACAATGCATTTAGACGACGTATGTTGGCAGGAAAGATATGACGCAAACGAAGTATTCACTATTCAGTGCGAAATTTCCGACAAACCGGATATGCTCGGCAAACTTACTGCCGCAATCGGCACAGCCGGCCCACACATCGTAAACACAAACATCGTCGAACTGACCGACAACACCAAAACCCTCGATATCGTCGTATTCGCCTCATCGAAGGATCAGGTTGAAAACGCCGAAAAAGCAATAAACGCCATCGAAGGGATGAACGTCCACGGAATTTGTGACGAGGTAATGGAAATACACAGACGAGGCGCCGTAGATATAGTAAGTCGCGTCCCCATCGAAAGCCTCACGGACCTGAGAATGATCTACACCCCAGGCGTAGCATCGGTCTGCAAGGTCATCGAAAAAACGCCCGAAGCTGCCTACGACTACACCGGAATATGCGACCGAATAGCGATCGTCACCAACGGAACCGCGGTACTGGGACTCGGCGACATAGGCCCGCTCGCATCGCTGCCGGTCATGGAAGGAAAAGCCGCCATCTTCGCCGAATTCGCAAACCTAAGCGCCGTACCGGTGCTCATAGACTCCAAAGATCCCGACACGATTGTCGAAACCACTGTTCGCATCGCTTCAAGCTACGGCGCCATCCAGCTCGAAGACATCGCAGCCCCGGCATGTTTTGAGATCGAAGAAAAACTCCAGAAAATACTCGACATTCCCGTCCTCCATGACGACCAGCACGGCACCGCAACAGTAGTACTCGCATCACTGATTAACGCGCTGAAAATAACCGACAGAAAACCCGAAGACTCAACCGTCCTCATGCTCGGCGCAGGCGCAGCCGGCATCGCCATCTCAAAGATGCTCCTCGACTTCGGAATAAAAGACATCGTCATCTACGACTCCACCGGACCGATATACAAGGGCAGAACCGAGAGAATGAACCCCTACAAAACGCAGATCGCTGAGATCACAAACAAAGAAGGCATCACCTGCCCGCTCGCAGAAGGTTTCAAAGGCAAGGACATCTTCATCGGCGTAGCCCAGCCGAACATGGTCTCAAAAGATATGATCGCATCCATGGCACCAAACCCCATCGCGTTCCCCCTAAGCAACCCGGTAGGCGAGATAAGCAGACAGCAGGCAGCAGAAGCAGGAGCAGCTGTAACCGCAGACGGAAGAAGCGTAAACAACGCACAGGCATACCCGGGACTATTTCGCGGAACGCTCGACGCAAGGGCAAAAGAGATATCAATGGAGATGATGATCGCAGCCGCAACAACGCTGGCAAGCCTCGCCAAATTACCGGAACTGCTGCCGGACATGCTGGACAGAAATGTCCACCAGCAAGTAGCAGAAGCTGTCGCAAAAGCTGCGAAATAGAAAAAACTTACAAACTAGAGCACTTAAACTTTTTATGTATAGCCTTAGGTCGTCGTGAGGACTTTAGCTGGCAAGGCAGAAAACGCAGGTTTAGCTATTCTAAACCGAGTTTTTCTAACGCCGCCAGATAAAGCCGCAACAGGCATAAGGCATACACTAAAAATTTAATTGCTCTAAGGCGATCTTTCAGCAGTTTGAAAATGCACACATAACCGCTTCGATCAGATTAGTCCCCAAAGGTTTGATCACGTATCCATCGCAGCCAAGCTCCCGGCACCGCAAAACATTACCCGGCGCATCGCTCGTAGTAACAACAATTACCGGCATATCCGCAAACTCATCGCTCCCCTTTACCATTTCAAGGACCTCGATACCATCAACCTTCGGCATCCGTATATCAAGAAGCATCACATATTCCCTGCCCGCCTCAAAAACCGCCCCATCCCCCTCGCCCGACAAAAAGTCCAACAAGCCCTCACCGTCGATAAACCACAATATCTCGTTTGCAAAACCTGCCTTACGCAAACACCGTTTGGTCAATTCAAAATGGCCGCTGTCATCTTCTACGACCAGAAAGACCGCCGTATCTTTCATACCTATCTCCCCTGCACTGCTTACCTAACATAACACTCGCAAAACACTCGCGAGCAAATAACAACAGCTCACTCTGCTGAAATACAAATTTTACTGGTAAGTGATGATATGCCGCTTAACTGCAGTTATTTCGGTATATTCTACGGTTTTCTTTAAACAAAACGCGTCTGTATCTCTTTTTATGGAAATTATTGACCATTCGGCAAAGAAACAAAAAATTTGCTCCCATGGCCAGATCCAGATTCTGCCCAGGCCCGACCCCCAAGCCGGCTTGCAATGCGTCTCACTATCGTCAGACCAAGACCTTCTCCGCTCACCGAATCATCTGACGCAAACCGATAAAATAGCTCGAACACCCGGTTCTGATATTTCGCATCGATACCGATCCCGTTATCCTCGACACAATACAAACTCTGCCCGCACTCGACACGTCCGCTAATACGTATCGCACCCTTTCGCTCAGGATCCAGATACTTGATCGCATTATCGATCAGGTTGCTGAATATCTGGTTCGTTTTGGTCGCATCCCCAACGCAATCGACAAGTTCCTCGACAATGATCTCCGCCCCTGCCTCTTTCGTCTGAAAACTCAAACTTTCAACGATCTCGCCGATCAACTTGTTCATATCGATTTTATGGACCACCATCTCACAGTTTCCAACACGAGAAACCTGAAGCAATCCGTCGATAAGTCCGTGCATCTTCTTCGTAGCTTTATTGATATACCCAAGCGACTCAGGGATATGAGCATTAAGCAAAGCATCGAGCCGATCCCTGTCCGCATCGCACACTGTTACCCTGCCCATCATTTCGATCAGTTCCGCGCAGTGCAATTTCATCTCCCCGCCAAAACCAGATATATTAACAAGAGGGCTCTTAAGGTCATGCGAGGCAACGTAAACAATGCTCTGAAGTTCGCGATTCTTCGCCTCAACAGCACGAACCAATCGCTTACGCTCAGAAACATCGTGCAAAATACAGTGTGTTTGCCTGAAGCTTCCGTCAGCATTACAAACAATTTTTCCGTCTATCTCCACATCAACAAGCTGACCGTCTTTACGAATCATCTGGAAATCAACCCATCGTGCCTCACCGCTCTTCTTGAACTCCGCAAAAAGTTCCGCAAAAAGTTCTTCCCTGATCACAAGCTCTCCGAAAGAACGCCCGATCACTTCATCGCGGTCATACCCCAAAAGATCGAGCCATGCAGGGTTTACATCAAGGAAACACCCCTCGCTGTCAAGTGACTGATAACCGAGCGGCGAATTCTCATAAAGCAAACGAAAACGCGACTCACTCCGTTCAAGCAACTCTTCACGCTGCTCGTAGTCGGAGATTTCATTTCGAAGTTCTTCGTAAAGTGATTTGTAAGGCGTACCCCTCCGCCCTCCTAATTCCGCCATATCTCCAACTGTATCGTCCACGACAAGTACCCTTAAAATGGCTAATCTACAAGCAATATATAAATATATTATACCGTTAGATTGAAACCTTTCAACATCTTTGCGGAATATTCATAACTTTTTTTAGGAAATTAAAAAAACACCCCCTTCCCTGCCATTCCAGCAAAGGCGCCGAACCCAGACACAACAATTTCGCTGTCATCCCACACTACCGCAAACAAAGCAGAAGCACAAATTTCAAAACAACGGCAGGCGTCGAAACAGGCGGTTTTGTTTTGAAAATTCGGATTTTGAACATTTGAGATTGTTT
>DAOVIC010000062.1 GCA_030671565.1 Anaerohalosphaeraceae bacterium | reverse complement strand
GTGAACGAAAGGCTTATAACGGCGGCATCGCATATTACGACGCGTTGTTTTTATAATGTGCCCTGGCCCAAATACGAATCCAGCGATGAACCTTTAGAGTATAGGACGGATTGGCTGGAATATTAAGTCAAACTGGCTGTTGGCCAGTTTGGAAATGCAAAGATCAAGGATTCGGCTTTACGGCCGAGTTTTTTTTATTAGTTATAGTAAAAAATATTTTAGGAACTTAATTTTAAGGTGTTGGGAGTTTTTTGATGTACAAGATTTTGATTGCTGACAAGCTTGCCCAGGAAGGCGTTGATCTTCTTGAATCGATAGACGGTGTCGAGCCGGTAGTAAAGACGGGTATGAGCGAAGACGAACTGGTAGAAGTCATAGGTGACTTTGACGGGATAATAATCCGCAGTGCTACGACCGTTAACGCACGTGTTCTTGCGGCTGCGACGAAACTTAAGGGCGTTGCCCGTGCCGGCGTCGGGGTCGACAATATCGATATTCCCGAAGCTACAAAGCGCGGCGTTATCGTTATGAATACGCCTGGCGGTAATACGCTTAGTGCAGCCGAGCATACGATGGCTCTGATGCTTGGCCTTAGCAGAAATGTTGTTCCTGCGTGCAACAGCCTCAAGGCAGGCGCATGGGACCGTAAGAAGTATATGGGTAACCAGCTTTACAATAAGACGCTTGGTCTGATCGGGACGGGACGTATCGGTTTGGCGGTTGCGAAGATGTCTATGGGTTTTGGCATGAAGGTGATCGGTTACGATCCGTTTGCAGTGCCTAAGGAAGCGGAAGAGCTTGGTATTGAAATTACCGATGAGCTTGAGCGTATCTACAGAGAAGCCGATTATATCAGCCTGCATGTTCCTCGTAACGAGCAGACGACCAACATGATATCTGCCGATCAATTGAAGATGATGAAATCGACTGCCCGTATAGTTAACTGTGCACGCGGCGGTATCATCAACGAAAACGATCTCTACGATGCTTTAAATGACGGCGTTATTGCAGGGGCCGCGATCGACGTATTTCCGACTGAGCCGCCTAAGAATACACGTTTTACGGATGTTCCGACATGTCTGGTGACTCCTCATCTTGGAGCGAGTACGGAAGAGGCACAGGTGGAAGTTGCGGTTGAGGCAGCACAGATCCTTGCCGATGCTATCAAGGGCGGTCCGGTTCAGAATGCATTGAACGCACCTTCGAGCGGTTCATTGCCTCCGCTGGTCAGCATTTACAGCGAGCTTGCCAAGCGTATAGGGAACGTGATGAGTACGATCAATTCCGGGCCGATCAAATCTGTCGAGGTGATGTATCGCGGTGCGATCGCCGAGTCGGAATTCGAGTCTGTGACAACGGCATTTTCGATAGGTCTTCTTCAGCCTAATTTCGATGTTCCTGTCAATGTTGTAAACGTCGGGATGCTTGCAAAGGAACGCGGGATAAATATTGCTGAGACGAAGAATACGGAAGCGAAGGACCTGTCTTCGAGTTTTACCGCGAAGGTTGTGACGGACAAGGCTACGCGGACTGTTCGCGGGTCCGTTTTCGGTAAGGATCTTTTGCGAATAATCGAGGTCGATGATTTCGATGTCGAAGTTACGCTGGAAGGTACGATAGTAATTGTGTACAATAACGATAAGCCCGGTGTTATCGGTGCGGTATGTACGGCGTGCGGTAATCACGGAATAAATATCAGTACGATCGGGCACGACGCTCGCGAAGGTAAGGCTCTTTTTGCGATAAGCTGCGACGAGGAGCCCAGCGATGCGGCGATAGAAGAGATCAAAGGGATGGACTTTGTCAATGAGATCCATGTTTGTAAGGTTTCTTAGAAATGTCTAATGTCTAATGTTTAATGAATGATTCGGTCAGTTTGAGTAAATTTCAAATTTCAGGGATGTTTTGTTTTGCGTTTGTTTCGGTGGGTTTTTCTGCCGGTCGCATTTTGGAAAGGAAATCCTGATTCATGGCAGCTAAGAAAAAAGCGGGTAGTAAGCAGATGAGTTTTGGCTTTGATGAAGCACCGAAGACAAAGACCGCTAAGTCGGGAAAAACTAAGTCTAAGGGAACTGTAAAGGTCTCCGGCGGTAAAAAGGCTAAAGTTTCCGAGGTCAAAAAGTCAAAAGTTTCCAAGCCAAAACCGGCGGTAAAAAAAGCTAAAAGCGTAAAGCAGCAGGCTGGGACCGCTGAAACAATGGCGGCGAAACAGCGTGATATCAGTATCAGCGAGTTCTTTGTCAAGAACCGTCATCTGCTTGGGTTTGACAATCCGCGAAAGGCACTTCTTACCGCGGTAAAAGAGGCGGTCGACAATGCGCTCGATGCGTGCGAAGAGGCGCATATCCTGCCCGACCTTACGGTGACCATAAAACCTATCGAAGGTTATGACAACCGTTTTTCACTCAATGTTACGGACAATGGTCCGGGGATTCTGAAGAGTCAGATCCCGAATATTTTTGCACGGCTGCTGTATGGGAGCAAGTTTCATTCGCTTAAAATGAGTCGCGGTCAGCAGGGGATAGGCATAAGTGCAGCCGGTATGTACGGACTTCTTACTACGGGTGAGCCTGTTCAGGTTATAAGCCGCACAAAACCCGACAAGGCGGCACATTATTATCAGGTTCAGATCGATACGGCAAAGAATAAGCCAGAGATCGTTCTCGATGAGGAATGCGATTTTGAGTTGCCGACCGGTACGAGCGTTACGATAAATCTGGAAGGTAAGTATCAGAAGGGGCGTCAGAGTGTCGATGAATATATTGCCCAGACTGCTATAGCTAATCCTCACTCGACGATAATCTATAACGCGCCTGACGATAATGTTTACGAGTTTCTTCGCAAGAGCGATGAAATGCCTTTTGTTCCCATCGAGATCAAACCTCATCCTTACGGGGTCGAGTTGGGTTTGCTGTTTAAAATGGCAAAGGAAAGTTCGTATAAGAATATCGCACAATTTATGCACGGTGAATTTTCGCGTGTAAGCAGCAAGATGGCTGGGGATATTCGCAAGAAGGCAAAGATACCCGCATCGGTAAGAGCTTCGAAGATAACGCTTCAGGATACCGAGCGGCTTCACAACGCGATCAATTCGACAAAGATAAGGAATCCTTCCACGGACTGTATCGGGCCCATCGGCGAGGAAAGTCTTATAGAAGGTTTAAGACGTGTTGTGGATGCATCTTTTTACTCAAGCTGTACCCGCAAACCTTCTGTTTACAGGGGGAACCCTTTCCTGATCGAGGCGGCTCTTGCATACGGTTTTCGGGATCCGAATACGAAAAAAGGAAAGAATGGAGAGCAGGACAAGGAGCCGTTGATGCGTGTTTCACGGATCGCCAACCGTGTTCCGCTGATGTATCAGCAGTCGGCGGGTGCGATCTTCAAGGGTATTATGGATGTCAATTGGCGCAACTACGGTTTAAGTCAATCGCGAGGCGCTCTTCCCCGCGGTCAGGTGATGCTTCTGGTGCATATCGCATCGGTTTGGGTGCCTTTTACCTCCGAGAGTAAAGAAGCGATCGCCCATTACCCTGAGATCATCAAGGAGATAAAACTAGCGGTTCAGGAATGCGGCAGAAAGCTTGGGATACACCTTAGGCGTGAAAAACGTATCAAGCAGGAAGAGGCGAAACGAAGTTATATCAAGACGTATCTGCCTCCTATCGGGGAGGCATTGCAGGATATTCTTGGGCTAAAGGATAAACAGGTTACAAAGCTTGTCGATAAATTAACCGATACACTTGAGAAGTCGCGAAAGTTTTAAAGTGCAAAAATTAAAAATTAAAATGCAAAATTAAGGTTTTCGGCCTTAAGGCCGAGGCTGAGTTATAATGAACTTTGTTTGTCGTTAGGGTTTGTATGGCAGAAGAATTGATAATCAGTATCAGCGGGATGCGGGGGATAATAGGGGAGAATCTGACGGCTCCTATAGCTTCCGAATACGGTTGTGCTTTTGGAACGTTTCTGAAAAAGAATAAACAGGATGGCGAGGGAAGGCCAGTCGTATGTGTTGGCAGGGATTCTCGTCCTTCCGGTGAGATGATGGCGTCTGCTTTGGCAGGGGGGCTTGCGTCGGTAGGCGTAGATGTTGTCGATGTAGGAATAGTAACTACGCCGGGTGTTGGTATTATGACGCGGTTCCTGGGATGTGACGGTGGCGTGGTTATTACCGCTTCGCATAATCCAATCGAATATAACGGCATTAAGCTTTTGCTTGGAAACGGTATAGCTCCCCCTAAAGAGGTAGCCGAGGAGATACGTCAGCGATATTTCGACAGGGATTTCGATCTTGTCGCTTCTGTAGACTGCGGCAAAGTCTGCCGCGATGAGCGGAGCGACAAGGTGCATATAGAAAAAACGCTGAGCGTTGTCGATAAGGAAGTTATTGCGGAGAAGCAATTTAAGGTCGTACTCGACAGTGTAAACGGTGCCGGCGGGCGTGTGGGCAAAAAACTCCTTGCCAAGTTCGGTTGCGAGGTAGTTGCTATAAATGACGAGACAAACGGTATTTTTGCACATACGCCGGAACCGACAAAGGAAAATCTGACCGGTCTTTGCGAGATTGTCAGCAGTGAAAATGCCGACGTTGGATTTGCCCAGGACCCGGATGCGGACAGGCTTGCGATCGTTGATGAAAATGGGGTATATATCGGCGAAGAGTACACGCTCGCTCTTGCGGCGAAATATATTTACAGCAAGATGAAGGGTAAAGCCGCGGCGAATCTTTCAACTTCGAGAATGATCGACGATATTGCCGAAGCAGCAGGTTGTGAGGTTATCCGGACCGCGGTTGGTGAGGCGAATGTTGCAGATGCGATGGTCGCCAACGATTGCGTTATCGGTGGAGAAGGGAATGGCGGGGTGATCGATCTTCGGGTAGGGCCGGTGCGTGACAGCTGCGTGGGGATGGCGTTTGTGCTGCAGCTTATGGCTGAGACGGGCAAGACTGTCAGCGAACTTGTCGCTCAGATCGGCGGTTACTATGTCGAAAAGACGAAATTTGAAGCCGATGCCGCTGTTGCGGCCAAGATTATCGAACTTGCCAAAAAGAAGTTTACAAATGCTAAGGTCAACACTCTGGACGGCTGCCGGTTCGACTTTGACGATGGCTGGGTGCATTTGCGTACCAGTAATACAGAACCTGTGATGCGTCTTATCGTCGAGACTGCAGGCCGCGATGCGGCGGCAAAATATGTTGACGCCGTAACCGATATTCGTCGCCAGGTTTGATACTTGCGGAACTGCCGGTCACAGTTGCGGGCAGTTGACAGCAAGTGAGCATTGGAGATATTTTTGGGATTGCCGAGCCAATGCATAACGCACAAATTGAAATAGCGAACAAGCATATTCAACGTGTCACCCTCATCGGTGTCGCGGTCAATTTGTTTCTTGCGGTTTTGAAGATAATTGTCGGTACTCTCGTTCATTCCATGTCCCTGGTAGCTGACGGGATACATTCGTTTTCGGATCTCGTTACCGATGCAGCAGTACTGCTTGGGGTTCATGTCGGTTCGAAAGCTCCTGACGAGGAACACCCTTACGGTCATGGGAGATTTGAGACCTTTGCAACGATATTTATCGCCGCAGTGCTTATTGTTGTTGGCGGAGTAATGATCCAGCGCGCTGCCATTTCGATCGGGAAATCAATGGGGGGGCAGGAAGTTGTTTGTCAGGCGAATATTGCGGTTTTGTTTGCGGCTGGTTTTTCAGTGTTGTGCAAGGAGGGGCTTTATTGGATTACCAAGTCAGCGGCTGTGCGATGGCACAGTACGGCCCTTTATGCCAACGCATGGCATCACCGCAGCGATTCGCTCAGCTCGATAGTAGTGATACTTGGCTTTGTGTCTTTGAAATTCGGCTATGCTTATGGGGATCAGGTGGCAACTATCGCGGTGGGGCTCTTGGTCATACTGGTTGGCATACGTGTGCTAAGTAAGTGCATCGAGGAACTTTCAGAGGGTGCTGTCGATTCGGCGACTGTCGATCAGATCAGGACGATAATCGATTCCGAAAACCGTATCCGTCAATGGCACAAACTCAGGACGCGAAACGTGGGACGTGAGGTGTTTCTTGATTTGCATATTCTTGTCGATCCTGCGTTGAATATCTGCGAGGCTCATGAAATCGCCGAGTCACTGGAGAGCGCATTGCACGAGCAGATGCCGCGGCCGGTTAACATTACGGTCCACATCGAGCCCGATGAGCCTGAGCTGCGTAAGTGACAGCGGGTGTCAGGTTTTCAGTGATGCGCCGGCATATCGGAATTAACAAAATAAAACCAGTGCGGTCTTAGAGTGCGGTTCTTTGCAATTGCCATCGGTCGCCGTCGATACGTTTCAGGGAAAATTTACCGCGTATATCTGTGCCATTCATGTCAAGGATCAAGTCATTTTTTTGTGTTTCGGTTATTTGATATGTTCCGCTGTCTGCGATGTGAACCGTGCCTTTGCCCTCGTTGACCGGGCCTTCGTAGGTGAGAAAACGCAGGGGATGATCGAATATCTTTTGTGCATTTACCGCGTCATCGGCGAGTTTATCCGGCGCGGTATCGATCCGCCATGTTTGCAGGCAGTTATCGTGTTCAAGCATAAAGTCCCAGTGGACATTTCCCTGACGGACATGCTTTTGTATGACAAAATGGTTTTTTTTCACCTGTAATATCTTTCAGAAAACAAATACACCGCTTCTCGAAAATTTACAGAGTTTGGCTGTTTTTTCAATCCTAAGTTTGTAATTCTGCGTAAATATTATCATGCGGGGGGAAGAATTTTAAAAAATTTCGAACTGAATATTGAGAAAAGCTCAAAAATCGGTTATTATTCATTTAAATACAGTGTGGGTCTGGAACTGGCGAGGTCAGGCATGTAAGCTATACAATAAGGTGGGTTTTATATATTTTTGTCCGAGTGTTTTTTTGTTTTGAGGTATAGAATATAGTGGGGATTTGGCGCAAGTTTTGGTGTTTTATCGGGCTAAAGGGTGTTGATGCACCTGACACGATTCGAACGTGTAACCTTCGGTTTCGTAGACCGATGCTCTATCCAATTGAGCTACAGGTGCTTTTCAGAAAGCGACAACTTACAGAGAAAAGAGAAGTAATGCAAGGGAAAAATCAGTTAGTGGTACAATAGTACGGGTAAAGCAGACCGTTTGTTTTTTTGTTTGACTTGACGGCCATTTTGCATAAACTATTCTGATTCCGTTTTTAACCCGTTTGTGGATGAAAATTACAGACAAGGAGACAGTAAGTGTCATATAATTGTGTTGTGCTTGTTAAGCAAGTGCCTGATACAAAACGAATTACCGGTGAGGCGATGAACCCTGACGGTACGGTCAACCGCGGTGCATTGCCTGCGATCTATAACCCTGAAGACCTTAGCGCCCTTGAGTTTGCCCTTGATATTAAGGACAAGTTCGGCGGTACTGTTACAGTTATCACTATGGGTCTTCCTGTTGCCACCGAGATATTGCGTGAATCGCTTTATCGCGGCGCCGACCGTGCGATCCTCGTTACTGACCGCAGGTGTGCGGCGAGCGATACTCTTGCTACCAGCTATATTCTCAGTTGTGCTGTAGCTAAGCTTGATTACGATATCGTACTTTGCGGGAGGCAGGCTATCGATGGCGATACTGCCCAGGTCGGTCCTCAGCTTGCTGAGAAACTTGATATCCCTCAGGTGACTTACGTGGAAAAGCTTGTCGAGCTTAAGGATTCGACTCTGTCAGCAAGGAGAAATATCGGTGACGGATGGCAGGAAGTAAAGTGCCCGTTGCCTGCGCTGCTTACAGTTGTCGAAGAAGCGAACGAGCCGAGGGTTTGCTGTGCCAAGAAGATGATGAAGTTTAAGAACGCAAAGATTCTGGGCCAGTTAGAAGAGCAGGTGCGTGAGGCTAATGCCGAGATGAGTGATGCGGCAATTGCGAAACTGGTGAAGAAAGAAGCAAGTGTGCTCAGTGATAAAGGCCTGCTTGTCGAACAGTGGGACCTTGACTTCCTTGAGGCTGACCTTCAATGGTGCGGCAGGGACGGTTCTCCTACGAAGGTACACAGAATTCAGAGCGTTGTACTGGAAGCAAAGGATAGCAAGGAAATCGAGCCTACAGCGGAAGGTATAGCGTCAATGGTACACGAGCTGATCGTAGAGCATACCATCGGATAAGAAGCTTACCGGTTTTTTGTGAAGACGGAAGGGAAGTAAAAGAGTCGGACCTGCCTGTCTTTACATATTTATATAATATGGTGTTCTGAAAAACTGTTCGCCTGCGGCAAAAAAAGCGTTTGCCGGCAGCTTGCGGAAGCTGTAAAGATCAAACAGTGATTTATTCAGAGCGCTCAATAGTAAATAAGGAAATTTGTAATGATAGAAGTCAACAAAAAAGGTGAGGTCTGGGTATTTGCAGAACAGCATGCGGGGAAACTCGAGGATGTTCCTGTGGAGCTTTTGAGCAAGGGCAGGGAACTTGCCGACCAGCTGGGTGTCAAGCTCGGTGCGGTTTTGCTGGGCGATAACGTAGCGGGGCTTGCAGAGGTATTGGGCCATTACGGTGCGGATAAGGTTTATCTTGCCGAGCATCCCTTGCTTGAAAATTATCAGACGAATTCGTATTCTAAGGTTGTTTACGAACTTATTCATAAGCATGAGCCGCAGATAGTTCTTTACGGAGCTACGGCTTGCGGTCGTGATATGGCACCTCGTGTTGCCAGTTCGACCAAGGCGGGGCTTACTGCCGATTGTACCGATCTTCAGATCGGAAATCATGAAGTGAAGAAGACGGCTACTACTTACAAGAATCTTCTTTTCCAGATCCGCCCTGCTTTTGGCGGAAATATCATCGCGACGATCATTAATTACGACCGCTGGCCGCAGATGGCGACGGTCCGTGAAGGTGTAATGCCTATGCCTGAGGCTGACGGCGGCAGAAAGGCCGAGATCGTTAAAGAAAAAGTCAGTCTTGCTATAGATGACCTTGCGATCGAGATACTTCGCGAGCATCGTGAGGGCAAGAAGGTCAACCTTAAGGCTGCACGGGTTATTGTCGCAGGCGGTGCCGGCGTCGGAAGTAAAGATAACTTTAAACTGATCTGGGATCTTGCCCATTGTCTTGGTGCTTCTCCCGGTGCAACGCGTGCGGCGTCTGACCTGGGCTTTATCGACAGTTCTCACCAGGTGGGTCAGACGGGTACTACCGTGCGTCCCAGCCTTTATATTGCAGTTGGTATCAGCGGTGCGATCCAGCATATGGCGGGTATGAGTGACAGTAAGAAAATCATAGCTGTAAACAACGATCCGATGGCGCCTATTTTCAATATCGCTCACTATAAAATCGTAGGTGATCTGAATCAGGTGGTGCCTGCTATGATCAGTGCGATCAAGGAAAAGGTCTAATCAGTATATTATGTTTTCAGGAAGTTTAGGGACGGAATCTAAATAATGGCTAATTTTTACAAAGACAATGACGACATTCAGTTTTTGATGGAACATATTGACCTTAGCAGTCTTGCAGAGTTTACCGAAGAACAGTTT
>DAOVIC010000177.1 GCA_030671565.1 Anaerohalosphaeraceae bacterium | reverse complement strand
CCCGAGGTCCGCCCGCTAATGCGGATAGTTACAGGACTTATCCCCCGGAAAAATTCAAACTACCGCCAACGCACAAAAACCGGTATAATGGCAATATGGACAGCAAAAAAGATCTCAAAAATAAAACATTCGAAGAAATTGAAGAGCTTGTGCTGGACCTTGGCGGCAAGAAATACCTTGGCAAATACATATTCTCGTTCATTCACGCCAAATCCGCCGACAGGATCGATGATATCACCACCCTTTCCAAAGACTTTCGCAGCAAACTCTCCGAGGAAGGGTATTATATCTCCGCCCTGAAAACCGTCGAAAAACATGCCGACCCGGACGGAACGGTGAAATACCTCTTCGAACTGGCCGACGGAGCACGCATCGAAAGCGTGATACTGACAAGCAGGGAACGAAGGACGCTTTGCATATCCTGCCAGGCCGGGTGCCGTATGGGGTGTATCTTCTGCGCAACGGCGAGGCTTAAATTCAGACGAAATCTTACCGCCGCCGAAATCGTCGACCAGGTCAATAAAGTCGCCGCCGACGTTGGCGAGATCAACAACGTAGTGTACATGGGGATGGGCGAACCTCTGGACAATTACGATGAGGTAACGCGGTCGCTTAGGATCCTTAACCACCACGCCGGCAAAAACATCGGCGCAAGGCACCTGACCATCTCGACCTGCGGAATACCCGACCAGATCGTCCGGTTCGCCGATGAAAAACTCCAGGTACACCTTGCGATCTCGCTTCATTCTGCCAATGACAAGCAACGCATAAAATTAATGGGGGCGGCACGAAAATATCCCCTCAAAAAACTGATGCCGGCGATAAAAAAATATCAGCAGATCACAAACCGCCGCGTCATGTTCGTCTACTGCATGATGAAGGATGTAAACGATAGCGACGCCGACGCCCGGGCGATCATAAAACTTTTGGCCGGTCTAAACGCCAACGTAAACCTCATCGAATACAACCCGCATCCCGGCTGTAGTTTCAAACCAAGCACCTCCGACCGGTTCCAGACATTCTTCGACATACTAATGCAAGCCGGCGTCGAAACGACCGCACGATACAAACGCGGCCAATCAATAAAAGCTGCCTGCGGACAACTGGGAGCGACCTGGCCGGAATACGACTCAACACCGAAGACGCAGGACCCATTACCGAAAAAATCTACCGAACCCTGACGGGGAGGTTTTACGATACAACTATTCAAGTTAACACTTATGCGGGAATATATACTATGAAAATCGAACACATCGCAATAAACGTAAAAGCACCCAAAGAGATGGCTCAATGGTACTGCGACAATCTCGGCATGCAGATCGTGCGCGACACGGGACAGGCATTCTTTATCGGTGACGAAAACAAGGACACGATCCTGGAAATATACAACAATCCCCCGGACGCCGTGCCAGACTATGCATCGATGGACCCTTTGCTCTTTCATATAGCATTCGCGTCAGATGACGTCGAAGCAGACCGCAAAAGACTGATCGAAGCAGGGGCAGTACCGGCAGGCGAAGTAAACCAGGACAAAGGCGACACCTTCGCAATAGTCCGCGACCTGTGGGGTGTGGCAATTCAACTCGTAAAAAGAAAAGTACAAATGCTGGACATGTAAAGGCTCGATAAAATGCCGCACGAACAAGTAACCATCGCCCTGCCGACATGGGTAGAAGAATTCCTGACCACACAACAAAACGTATTCCAGGACGTTGAACATCGCATGTCCCTGGCACTCGAACTGGCAAGGCTGAATATCAAAAACAATACAGGCGGCCCATTCGCGGCAGCGATCTTTGAGGAACAAACCGGAAAACTCATCTCCGTCGGCGTAAACCTCGTAACATCCATCAACTGTTCCATAGCCCACGGAGAGATGGTAGCGATAGCGCTGGCACAGAAAGAACTGGACACCTTCGACTTGTACGCGGACAACACACCTCGCCAACTGGTAACCACAACAGAACCATGCGCAATGTGCCTGGGAGCGATCCCCTGGTCAGGCATAAGATCAGTCGTATGCGGAGCAACAGATGCCGACGCCCGAGAAATAGGATTCGACGAAGGTGCAAAGCCAGCCGACTGGATCGATCAGCTAAAAAAACGAAATATCGAAGTAATCCAAAACATCCATCGCAAAGAGGCGATCGAAGTACTAAGATCGTATCTCGACCGCGGCGGGCAAATCTATAACCCCACAAAAAAACGATGATACGCCATTCTCCCGGGAAGCGAAAAAGTCTGCTGACACGTGGATTTGAATTTACTAAAAACCGCAAAACCCTTGCAATATAAGATGTTACAGTAACACGTCTTTGATGTTAAGGATATTGCGGAATTCCATTGACAATCTGCAGACAATGCTGTAAAATTCGCACATTATCGGTCATTGACCGGATTTCAGCGGGACTCAGAGCCGCTTTATTGAAATTAACATACGGTAACGGTCGATTCATTTTAATGGATTTTTATGCGTCGAAGGAGGCTGTTATGAGACGAGTTTTTGTAAGAACGTTGTCAACTCTTACAGGTAATCAAGCAGGCAAAGCCATTCGTTTTTTTATCCTCGGTTCGGCATGTATCGCCGCATTGAGCACTGGCGGCTGTGGTTTCGGACAACCACGGCGCAGACTCGGGTGCTATGCTACCTCAACACCAGGAACCAGGTTTGTAAGCTCGGATAAATTGGGAACCCATTCTTACGGTTTCAACCTATTTGAAAAGAATGGCATCACATACGCCTGCAACGCCGGCCACATCGATATCGCCCACCTCAGGATTGCCGCCGACAATACGAAGTACATGACGGAAAAATTATACGAAGGCATGCTGGCAGATCAGACTGATTTTACTTTCGCTTTAGTCGCAGATCGCTCAAAGCATATCGTTAAATTATCTTATCCGGATAACTGGCAGCAAATAGACAAAGAGCCTGTCGCCAGAGAAGTCTCGCTCCAGCTTG
>DAOVIC010000020.1 GCA_030671565.1 Anaerohalosphaeraceae bacterium | reverse complement strand
GGGCAGATTTGGCAGTAGAGAAGCTTCTCTTGCATTGTTTGTTTCGCCTGCATTTGCCGAAACCAGGTCACGGACCGTATCAAAGCCGCCTTGGAGCAGTGAAGTCCATGTTGATCCGAGTATTCCGGAGCCCAGGGAAGTGAAGTCGAGATCGAGATTAACGCTTATTGGGTCCTTTAGTACGGTACTCCATCGGTCGGCAGCCATGTTGAAGGCGTTTTGTGCGGCGATGTTGTTTTGCAGATCCGTTCCGTATGTCAGATTGAAGGAGAGGTTTGTCGAGGAGGCGGCAGCAGGATCAAGTCGGCCCGAAGCTTCTACCGGGCTGATCGCGCCGGTTACGGTTGACATGTGCTCGATGGATTCTGCAGATGCATTTGAGTGTGCGAAAACAGCGATAATGAGACAGAGTGCTATATTTTTCATTTTTTTCCTCAAAACATATCAGAGAGGATATCCCCCGGTTTATATATCCGGTCCGAAAATTGTGCTGGGCGATGTCTGAGCATAATCTACGGATTAGGGGCATTATACAGTTTATGCGGTTTTTCATCAAGATATCATTGTCTATTAAAGCGGAATTTGTGATTTATCGCGGCAGGTGAGCTAAAAACGGCGTATATCGGCGATAACAGGCGTTTTTATAAAAAGCCTTGACGGTACCATAGCCCGCTGATATACTTGCATGGCTTTTTAAAGTTAAATATTGTCTATATAGAAAGGGAACAACGACAGTGGAACAAGTTAAAGAAATCCTGGAAAAGAAATTAGACGCCGGCAACCTTAAGAAATTAATGGCGATCGGTAATTCACACATGCACGCCTTCGTTGCTGATGCGATCAAGCTTTGCGATCCTGACTCTGTGTTTGTTTGCACAGATGCGGAAGCGGATATCGAGAATATCCGTAAGCGAGCATTGAACGGCGGCGGTGAGACTAAGCTTGCTATCGAAGGGCATACTTATCACTTCGACGGTTATAACGATCAGGCACGTGATCCGGCGAGAACGAAATATCTTGTAACTCCTGAGATGGATCTTGGTGAAAGTCTCAGTCAGATCGATAAAAAAGAAGGCGTGGAAGATGTGCGTTCCATTCTTGCCGGTTCCATGAAGGGCAAAACAATGCTTGTCGCGTTCTTCTGTCTCGGTCCGGTCGACTCGGATTTTTCGATCTCATGCATTCAGATAACTGACTCTCCGTATGTTGTCCACAGCGAGACGATTCTTTATCGTCCCGGTTACGAGCAGTTCAAGAGGATCGGCGATAGCGAAAACTTCTTTAAGTTTATGCATACTGAAGGGGAAACTGAAAACCTTGTTTCTATCAATGTCGATAAGCGTCGCATTTATATGGATCTGGAAGAGAACCAGGTTTACTCGACTAACACTCAGTATGCCGGTAATACAGTTGGTTTGAAGAAGCTTGCTTTGCGTCTTGCTATTCAGAAGGCTGCACAGGAAGGCTGGCTTGCCGAGCATATGTTCGTTATGGGTGCTCACGGTCCGAATGATCGGGTCAGCTACTTTGCGGGTGCTTTCCCGTCGGCTTGCGGCAAGACGTCTACTTCTATGATCTCCGGTCAGACTATCGTCGGTGACGATATTGCTTATCTTCGTAAGAAAGACGATCAGGTTCGGGTTGCAAACGTCGAACAGGGCATTTTTGGTATCATCCGGGATGTTAATACTACCGATGATCCCGAGATATACAAGGCTCTTACTACCCCTGGTGAGGTGATCTTCGGTAATGTTCTGATCACTGATGAGAATAAGCCGATGTGGCTTGGTATGGGTGAGGAAATGCAGGAAGGTACGAATCATAGCGGGAAATGGGTTGCGGGCAAAAAAGACGATGCCGGTAACGAGATCACTGGTTCTCATAAGAACGCACGTTATACGATCGGAATTTCTACGCTTGATAACCGTGATCCGCTTGCTGATGCTGCTGAGGGTGTGCCTCTAAGCGGTATTTTCTACGGCGGACGTGACAGCGATACTTGTGTTCCTGTCGAGCAGGCTTTTGACTGGACGGAAGGTATTATTCTGCGTGGCGCTTCGATCGAGTCTGAGACTACGGCGGCAGTGCTTGGGCAGGAAGGTGTTCGCAAGTTCGATATTATGAGTAACATGGCGTTTGTCTCGATCCCGCTTGGCAGGTATATTCAGAACAACCTTGATTTTGCCGGTGGGCTTGAGAAAGTTCCTTCGATCTTCTCGGTGAATTACTTCCTTAAGAATAAGGAAGGTAAGTATCTTAATACGCCGTTGGATAAGAAGGTTTGGATACTTTGGGCCGAGCTTCGAGTTAATGGCGATGTCGAGGCTATCAAGACGCCTAGCGGTTATATTCCGCTTTATGAAGACTTGGCGAAGTTGTTTAAGGATAATCTTGGTCACGACTATACGCAGGCTGAGTATGTTGAGCAGTTTACGATCCGTGTTCCTGAGCTTTTGGCTAAGATCGACAGGATCGAGGCTATCTATAAGGAAAAGGTTGCCGATGCTCCTGCGGTTATGTACGAAGTATTTGACAGGCAGCGTAAGCGTTTGGCGGATGCACGGGATAAGCATGGCGATAATATCTCGCCGTTCGATATGATTGCAAAGTAAGCGATCATAATATCTTAAATTTAAAACGGGCTCGGTGCTTTTGTTAGTGCCGGGCCCGTTTTTTGTTAAGATCAAAGATTGAAATCGTGAATCTGGCTTTGGCGAGGCTGGTTAAAAGACAGGTAGCGGTGGCTGGTAATAGGGAATAGGGAGGTGGATTCTTATATTTGCCAGTTGTCGGGGTAGTTTATTTTTTTTCGGCTGATGTCGTACTTTTTGCTTAGTGCGTTGACCAACTCGACAGCTCTTAATATCTGGCAGTCTGTCGGTGCTGCATTGCTACCGTCGCTGATAATGCAGATGCGGATGATGTTGGGGCCGTATCCTGTGTCAGAGAGGCAAGTTTTTTGTTTTCGCCATTTTTCGGTGGACTTGATAAGTCCGTCTGTGCCGTGATCGGCATTGGCGATGACAAAGTGCATTTTGGCGTTATTGTCGGCAGCGACCTGGTTTAGATTTTGAACAGGTTTATCGCTGTAGTACACTTCCAGTCTTTCCCAGTTGCGGTGATTTGAGTTTTTTGGATTTGCGTCGATCTTTTCTTCGGCGGGGGTGAGATTATACAGGCCTGCCAGGCTGAAAGCTCCTTCCGAGAGCACCTGGTTGTCGAGCATCATCAGAACAAAGGCGCCGATAGTCATTGAGACTATCAATGAGACTAAAACTTTTACCGTCCTTGAGTGCTTCTTCATTCCGTTGACTTTCTGGGAGACAAATTAAAATGTACAACAACTGCGGTGTCACCAGTGGGCGAATTCTATCACAAGTATCGGCAAAGGGCATCATTTTTGTTGAATCTTTTTGCGGGGTTAACTCACAATGCCTGTGAGTTAATTTGGCAGGCTAATTTTTAGTATTCGCAAGGGTATTTTTATCAGTACTTTAGAGGTGTTTGGCGTTTGTTTTTTTGGTACGGTGTTATTGTGGTTTTTTGTAAAAAAGATAAAAAGCAGGCAGTGTGCCGAGCTTATTTATGTCGGGTTTCATTTGTTGACAGTTTGCTTAAGTGGGTTTATACTTTTGGTGCGGTTTATTTATCGGAACAGGAGGTATATCCATGCTTGCAAAGCTTCAGGGTATCCTGAAAAAATACTGGGGTTATGACAGTTTTCGTCCATTTCAAAGGGACGCGATGCTAAGTGCGCTTAGCGAGCGTGATTCTATAGTTGTTTTACCGACCGGTGGTGGGAAATCACTTTGTTTCCAGGCTCCTGCTCTTGTAATGGATGGTATGGCGGTTGTTGTATCGCCTTTGATCTCTTTGATGAAGGACCAGGTCGATACTCTTTGCGGGTGCGGGATCGGGGCGGTCCGGATCGACAGTTCTCAGTCTGATGCAGAGCGTATGCAGGTACGGTCCGATATTGTTTCGGGCAAGGTTAAGCTTTTGTATGTTTCTCCTGAGCGTTTAATGCAGCCTCAGTTTATCAATTATCTCAAGCAGTGCGATCTTTCTATGATCGCTATCGATGAGGCTCACTGTATCAGTATGTGGGGGCACGATTTCCGTACGGAATATCGCCAGCTTGGCGAGTTGAAGACGATTTTGCCTGGTGTTGCGATCCATACTTATACTGCGACGGCGACGGGTCAGGTGCGGGAAGATATCGCTTGTCAGCTTGGGCTTGAAAATCCCAGTTTGCTGGTTGGGTCGTTTGATCGGGATAACCTGATCTATCGTGCAGAGCCGATGAAAAACGAGGTTGAGCAGGTCTGCGAGGTGATCGACCGGAACAAGGGTGAATCGGGTATCATATATTGTATCCGGCGAAAAGATGTCGACCGTATGTGTGCTAATCTCAGTGCGAAGGGGTACAAGGCATTGCCCTATCATGCGGGGATGAGCGATGAGGCACGGAAGGTCAACCAGGATGCTTTTATCCGTGACAGGGTGGATATAATCGTTGCGACGATCGCTTTCGGGATGGGTATCGATAAGTCGAACGTTCGTTATGTTATTCACGCGGGAATGCCGAAGTCTATCGAGAATTATCAGCAGGAAAGCGGACGAGCCGGCAGGGACGGGCTTGAGGCTGAGTGCTGTCTTTTCTATTCTGGTAACGATTACAGGATATGGAAGTTCTTTGCGGACCAGACGGAGGGGACGGGCAGGCAGATCGCTTTGAAAAAGCTTAGCGGGATATACGGTTTTTGCACCAGCGGGTGCTGCAGGCATAAGATGCTTGTTGAGTATTTCGGTCAGGCGTTTGATAAGACAAATTGTGGGGGATGCGATGTTTGTCTGGGCGACCATGAGTATATGGACGATTCGCTTGTTATCGCCCAGAAGATTTTGTCGGGCGTGGTTCGGCTTGATGAGAGGTTCGGCGCGGATTATACGTCGCTGGTACTGGTCGGTTCGAAGGACAAAAGGATACTTGAGAACGGTCATGAGGGGTTGAGTACTTATGGGCTGCTTTCGGATTATACGAGGGGTAACGTTCGTGACTGGGTAGAGCAGCTTGTCGGTCAGGGGTATATGTCCAAGACGGGCGAGTACAATGTGCTGGGTGTGACCGATGCGGGTCGCCGGATGCTTAAAGGCGAGGCGGAGCCGAAGCTGATGGAGCCTCTGAAGAAAGACAAGAAGAAGAAAAAACGAAGTTCGAAAATAGCTGACGAATCCTGGGAAGGCGTCGATGAGGGGTTGTTTGAAGAGCTTCGCGAGCTTCGCAAGGAGATCGCCGACGGTAAGGGGGTGCCTGCTTTTGTGGTGTTTGGGGATGCGTCGCTTAGGGATATGGCGAAGAAGCGGCCTTCTTGCGGACGGAGGTTTTTGGAGATCCATGGGGTTGGGAACAAAAAACGCAAAGATTACGGTGAGATGTTCGTGGAAAGCATCAGCGGGTATTGCTCGGATAATGAGCTTGAGATGGATGTTTTTTAGAGGGTAAAGGATGAATAGCCAATATCCAACACGGAATAACCAATAATGAAGTGATGGATTCGATTTGCAAATGTTTTGCGGGGTGTTATAATGGTTTACGGTTATTTGACTTATTTGGAGCTTTTTATACGATGCGACTTCTTGAAACTACCGGTTTGGTAAAGAAATATTCTGGGCGTACGGTCGTCAACGGCGTTTCTATCTCTGTGGATCAGCGGAGCATTGTGGGCCTTTTGGGCAGGAACGGTGCTGGCAAGACGACGTCTTTCAGGATGACTATGGGTATGATCGTGCCTGAGGGGGGGACGGTGATGTTCGAGGGGAGGGACGTAACCAATTTTCCGATGTACAAGCGAGCTCGTTTGGGTATGGGCTATCTTTCTCAGGAGCCGAGTGTTTTTCAGCGGCTTACAGTTCGTGAAAATCTTCATGCGATCCTTGAGACAATGTCGATAACGAAGATCGAAAGAAAAAGACGCGCCGAAGAACTGATCGAGCGGTTCGATCTTGGGGAAGTTGTTGACAGTCAAGCCAGGTTCCTTTCCGGTGGTGAACGGCGTAAGCTGGAGATCGCCCGGGCGATGGTGACGAATCCTTCGCTGATACTGCTCGATGAACCTTTCAGCGGTGTCGATCCGATCGCCGTTGAAGAACTTCAGGTTGAGATCCGGCGTCTTGTTACTTCCGGGGTAAGTATCCTTATTACAGATCATAATGTTGAGCGGACGCTGGAAGTGGTCGATAATGCTTATATACTCGACCACGGCAAAGTGATCGCTTCTGGTCCGCCAAAGGCGATCATTCAGAACGAACTGGTCAAGAAGAGCTATCTGGGTAGTACGTTCAAAGGCGATGAGTTTGATTGATAAAAATCAGGTAATAGGGAATGGGGGGCAGGTTCGCCTTTGGCGAGACGTTTTATTTTTTTGGGGCTGTATTGATGGATATTGATAAGTGTTGCCTTACTTGTTATCCGGCTGGGGTGCTTGGGGAACGGGCTAAGCCGATCAATGAGATCGGCGATAAGATTCGCAATCTTGCCGACAGGATGGTCGAGATCATGGTCGAGAGCAAGGGTATCGGTCTTGCCGGTCCGCAGGCTGGGGTTGGTTTGCGGATATTCGTGGTTTCGGTTGATGGGAGCGCTGAGAATGCCAAGGTGTATATCAATCCGGAAATAATTACTTCCGGGGCGATCGAGGCGATCGAGGAAGGATGTCTTTCGCTGCCGGGTATATATGCGAAAGTGCGGCGTTATAAGGAATGTTCTGTCAAGGCGACGGATCTTGAGGGGAATGAATTTACCGAAGACGGAGAAGGCCTTTTGGCCAGGGCGTTTCAGCATGAGTACGATCACCTTGAAGGGATGCTTATTAAGGACAGGTTTAGCAGGGTGCAGATGATAGGTGCGAGAAAACAGTTGAAGGAATTAAAAGACAGGCAGTAGGCGGAAGGCGGTAGTGGAGGTTTCGGCCCATTCGGATTCGCTGAGGGCAGGGTTTAAAAGCGGTGGGGATGAAATTGGGAAGGTTTTTGTTGTTATGGGTGTTCGTTGGGGCTGGAAACGCGATGTTGTTGGGGTGGCGGGGAGTTTTTTTGTTATTCCTGTAGTGGGGATGTTTCTGGCTTTTTTGTTTCCTTTCGGGTATAAGACTGTCTTGGCGCTGCTTGCTTGTGTTGGTGCGGCGTGGTTGGCGATACGGCATATTGATAGGCAGGATAGCGGATTGAAATCTCGATTTTGCGGTAAGTTTATTGTTTTAGATGGCGGGGACGGCTGTGGTAAGAGTACGCAGGTGGAGATGCTTTCTAAATGGCTTGGGAGTAATGGGGTTGAGGTTGTTAGTTTTCGCGATCCGGGGGATACTGTCGTTGGCGAGAAAGTACGGGAGATATTGCTCGACACGGCGCATGAGGGGATGGGGGACAATGTTGAGGTTTTGCTTTATATGGCTGCCCGGGGGCAGCTTTGGAAGGAGAAGATCGGGCCTGCGCTTGCGGAGGGAAAATGTGTTGTGATGGACCGGTGGGTTTCGAGTACTTGTGCGTACCAGGGATGTGCGGGCGGGTTTGGAGTTGAGAAAGTTATTCGGCTTGGGACCGATTGCCTTGAGCGTGTTTGGCCGGATCTTACTATCGTGCTGGATGTTGATCTTGAGACTTCCGGTGCGCGGATGGATCGTCAGCTTGACCGGATGGAGCAGAAAGGGGCAGATTATCATGCTAAGGTTCGCGAGGGATTTTTGAAGCTTGCCGATGCTGGTGAGAATGTTGTGGTTGTCGATGCGAGTGAGAGTATCGAGAAGGTTGGCGAGCAGGTAATGGATGAGGTTAGGAAAAGGTTTGTATGAGTCTTCGGGATGTATTTTGTCAGGATAAAGCCATTGATTCTTTGCAGCGTGCTTTTGGTGCGGGGCGGATGGGTCATGCTTATATATTCAGCGGCGCCGACGGGGTTGGCAAGTATACTACTGCGCGGGCCTGGGCTAAGATGCTTGTCTGTCATAACCGGATCGAGGAGGACAGGGACGGAAGGGTTTTTTATGACAGTTGCGGGGAGTGTGAGTCCTGTCAGGTTTTTGAGAGCGGGGGGCATGCGGATTTTCGTCCTATTTATAAAGAACTGGTGGTCTATACTAAGAAGGGCAAGGGTAAGACTGCGCCGGTTGACCTGCCTAAGGATGTTATCACTGAGTTTTTGATCGATAAGGTTTCGAACAAGCCGGTGATGGGTGAGTATGTAGTTTACGTGGTGCGTGAGGCGGAGAAGCTTAACGCGGCTTCGCAGAATTCGCTGCTTAAGGTTCTGGAAGAGCCGCCGGGGTATTGCGTGATAATCCTTTTGTGCAGCCGGTTTGATAAGATGCTGGCTACTACGCGGTCGCGGTGTCAGGTTTTGCGGTTTGGGGAGGTTGACGAGGGGCATGTAGGTAAAAAGCTTAAGGATATGGGGGTTGGGCGGGATGAGGCGTTGTTCTGGTCCCGGTTTTGCGGCGGGAGTCTTGGTGAGGCGATCTCGTGGTCGCAGATCGAGCTTGAAGGTGAGAGTTGCTATGAGATAAAGAAAAAACTGGTCAGGGGGCTTGCGGCGCATGAGTTTGGTGATTCTGTGGATTTTGCGGAATGGATGTGCGGTGCAGCTAAGCGTATACGCGAGGGTTGGGGTGCTGTGGAGAAGTCTACCAGTAAGACGGACCTTACCCGGAGGGGTCAAAAGGGGCTAATTCGTATGATCGGGGCGGTTTTTTCTGATGTAATGCGGTTTGGAGTCGCGGATGAGGATCGGTTTGTAAATAGCGACCAGATGGCCGAAATTGAGACATTGTCGGGTCGGTTTGGGGCGGAAAGTGCAGCCGAGAAGGTTGGCAAGACGTACGAAAATATGCAGTGGGTCGATGCCAGTGTTAACGAAAAGCTGATTTTTGAGGAATTGTTGTTAAATATCGCCGGTTCTGGTATAGTTTGAATCTTAGTTTTTAGACAGTTCTTGGTTTAAAGTTCTTAGTTTATTTAATTTGGCAGGTTTATATATTTTTATGTCACAAAGTGATACTCCACAGGGCAAAGTGCCCAAAAAAAAGAATTCTGTGCTGATCCGTTACGGTAAGATGGGTTTGCTTGGCTGGTTTACGCATAGCGGTATCGAGCTTGATCAGACCAGAACCCGTGCTATTATTAAGACTCGTCGTGGTCTTGAGATGGGTGATATTGTCGGCCCGCATTGCTATAAGGGCGGCAGTTTCAGGAGCAGCAAGGAAAAGGTTGACGAGTATTACAGCAATCGTTCTAAGGATTATCCTTTCTGCGGCGGCGGTACTTTTGTTCGTTATGCTACCTCCGATGATATAAATGAAGCCGAGCATCTTGAAATATCTGCAAAGAAGGAACTTGTTTATTGCCAGAATATGGCGGAAGAGATGAATCTTCCGATGCGGATCGTCGAAGCTGAGCATCTTCTTGGCGGTGAGCGGATAGTTTTATATTTTACGAGTGAGACTCGCGTTGATTTTCGTGATCTTGTTAAGCGTCTTGCCCGTGAGTACCAGACCCGTATCGAGCTTCGGCAGATCGGTGCCAGGGATGAGGCTCGTCTTATCAGTGACTATGAGAGCTGCGGTCAGCAGTGCTGCTGTCAGCGATTTTTGAAGATCCTTGCGCCGGTTAATATGCGTATGGCCAAGGTTCAAAAGGCTACGCTTGATCCATCTAAGATATCCGGTCATTGCGGTCGGTTGAAATGCTGCCTTCGTTACGAGGACAGTACTTACCGCGAGCTTCGTAAGAATTTGCCGAATAAAAATACGCCTGTTCGTACCGCCAGCGGTGAGGGCAGAGTTGTTAATACGCATATCCTTACCCAGCTTGTTGACGTTCAGTGTAAGGGCGGTCGTCGTGAGGCTTATCCTGTCGATGAGATAGAGATCATCAGCGAAGAGGAATTCAATAAGGCGATGGCTGGTCAAGAAAGCGGCGGGGGTAGAGGGCGACGGCCTGAAGGCGGAGGGCGAGATTCAGGGCAAGAGAGGGGTGGCAGAGGGAAGCGGCCTGAAGGCGGCGACGGTCAGGATTCGGGACAGGAGAAAGGCGGTCGAGGTAAGAGCCGTCGGGGCAGACGCGGTAGAGGACGAAATGGCGGCGGTGAGAAGAAGGGTGAGGGGCAAGTAGAATCGCCGAAGGGCGATGGCGGTCAGTCGGATGTGAGTAAAAAAACGGACAACGAAAAGAGCGGCGATAACATCGCAGGCGATGAGAGTTGACAGAAGGATATTCAAAGTGACCGATCGGTCAGTTTGAAAGTGCAAAAATCAAAAATTAAAATGCAAAATTAAGATTTCGGCCAGTTTGAGAAGGATAAATAATGGCACGCAAGATAGTAGTTACGTCGGCGCTTCCTTATGCGAATGGGCCGATACATATCGGACACCTTGTTGAATATCTTCAGACGGATATGTGGGTGCGTTTTCAGAAGCTTTGCGGCAATAAATGTTTTTACTTTTGTGCCGACGATACGCATGGTACTCCTGTGATGATCCGTGCGCGGTCGGAGGGTATAAGTCCGGAGGAGCTTATAGATAGAGTTCATGGCGAACATTTGAAGGACTTTACGGGTTTTGAGATCGAGTTCGATAATTATTACTCAACTCATTCCGAGGAGAACCGTGAGTTTAGCGAGTTTCTTTATAACAGTGCGGTCGAGAACGGCTCTATAGCTAAGAAGGATATCGAGCAGGCTTATTGCGAAAAGTGCGACATGTGGCTTCCTGACCGTTATATCCGCGGGACTTGTCCGAGGTGTAAGGCTGAGGATCAGTATGGCGATTCGTGCGATTCGTGCAGCGGGACTCATCAGCCGACCGAGCTTATCGATGCTGTTTGTGCTAATTGCGGCGCGCCGCCGGTTCGACGCAAGAGCGTTCATTACTTCTTTAAGCTCAATGATTACGGCGATCGGCTTGTGGAGCTTGTTAAGGGCGGGTATGTTCAGGTTTCTGTTTTGAACAAGCTTGACGAGTGGTTTAAGACGGGGCTTAAAGATTGGGATATTTCGCGGGACGGGCCGTATTTCGGGTTTAAGATCCCGGGCGAGGAAAATAAGTTTTTCTATGTTTGGCTCGATGCGCCTATCGGTTATATGGCGTCCTGCAAGAATTACTGCGATCGCAATGGCTTGGATTTCGATGAGGTTTGGAACGGCGCCGATTGGGAGCTTTACCATTTTATCGGTAAGGATATTATGTATTTTCATGCGTTGTTCTGGCCTGCGATGCTGATGAGCGGCGGGGTTAAGCGTGCTAATAAGCTTTTTGTTCACGGATTTTTGACGGTTAACGGTCAGAAGATGAGCAAGAGTAAGGGTACGTTTATCAAGGCGGAGACTTATCTTAAGCATCTTGATCCTGAGCACCTGCGTTATTATTATGCGACTAAGCTTGGCAGCGGTGTTGACGATATCGATCTTAGCCTGGAAGATTTTATTGCGAAGGTAAACTCCGATCTTGTCGGTAAGCTTGCGAACCTTGCGAGCCGTTCGGGTCCGATGCTTACGAAAAAGCTTGGCGGTAAGCTTGGTAAACTCGACGCTGAGGGCACAGAGCTTGTCGGTAAGCTGATCGCTGTGAAGGAAGAAATTGTTGCCGGGTTTGAGGGGTTGAATTATTCTTCGGTGATGAGACGAATTGCCGGGCTTGCCGATGAGTGTAACCGGTATTTCGATCAGAAGCAGCCGTGGATCACTATTAAGACTGATGAGGAAGGTACGCGGGTTGTGCTGACGGCGGTGCTGAACGCGGTGAAGGTTTTGACGATATACCTTAAGGCAGTGCTGCCGGGTTTCGCCAGGAAGATCGAGGCGTTTCTTAATGTCGGCGAGCTTAGTTTTGCCGATGTCGATGGCGTGCTTGAAGATCATGAGATAAGTAAATTTGAACGGCTTGTGGAACGAGTTGACAAGGAAAAGGTTGAAGCGATGATAGAAGAAAGCAGAGAAGAGCAGCAGGTAGGGGAAGTTGCGGAAGATAAGGTCGAACTTGCCGAGCCGATCGAGGCGGAATGCACTATCGACGATGTTATGAAGGTCGATCTTCGGGTTGCCAGGGTCGTGCTGGCTGAGGCGGTTGAAGGTGCGGATAAGCTTTTGCATCTTGAGCTTGATATCGGCGGGCTGAAAAAGAATGTGTTCGCGGGGATATCGAAGGCTTATGATCCGGCCCAGCTTGTCGGTAAGATGGTTGTTTGCGTTGCGAATTTGAAGCCGCGGAAGATGAAGTTCGGTGTGTCGGAGGCGATGATACTTGCGGCTGGGCCCGGCGGTAAGGATATATTTATGCTTGCAGTCGACGAAGGAGCACAAAGTGGACAGCGGGTACACTAGTTAAAGACAGGCAGAAGGCAGGAGTGTAGAAAAACTGAATAGCCAACACTCAACAAGGAACAGCCAATGATGAAGTGGTGGCTTCGCCTTTGGCGAGGCTGATTTTTTATGAAGAAAACTATTGAAGACATTGCATTGGAAGACGGGCGTTTTGATTGTAAGGCGTTTCGTTTTGTTTTTGAAGGGCTTGGCCGCACTGTCGATAAGCTTAAAGGGGAAGGTGTCGAGGGCGAGGGGCGTCATATTACCGGCGCAGAGCTTGCTGAGGGGCTTGGTGAGTTTGCCAGTGAGAGGTGGGGGCGGCTTTCTAAGATGGTGCTTGGGATTTGGGGGGTTAGGACTACGCGGGATTTTGGCGATATCGTTTATTTGATGATCGCGCACGAGTGGATGAGTTCGACGGAGGGCGATCAGGTGGAGGATTTTGACGACGTGTTCGATTTTGGGGAAGTGTTTGAGGCGGGGTATCGGTTCCGGTCCGTGTAATAAAAGCATTTAGCCGCGGATTTCGCGGATTTTTAAAAAGTGATTTTGAAGTGACCTCACCCGGAGAAATAGGTGGGGTCGGGTGCAGTCTAGCGCTATGTGTGTAATATCAAATCGATTTTTCTTTTTTCTGGGGTTGGTAATTCTTTTGCGCATCTGATGCAGTCAGTTCTTTCCAGTCCCCGGCGTTTTTTGCAGGCTGGGCATTTTATTACGGTGGTGTGGTTTAAAGCCAGATATGTCAGCAAACCACCAACGTTGAAGACGGCTGTGAAGATCAGCCAGAATGTTATTTTTTGCCATGTTGTTCGCCTTGGCCATGCATGCACAAGGACGAGCAGCATCATTGCAATTGTCAGTAGCCAGCTTAGTTTGCTTAAACGAGGTCGGGTCTCACTTGCTATCTCTGCTATGAGGGTTGATAAGTTATCGTTGCCGTGGAGTTTTTTTCTTAGTGACGTTGGCCAGAATTTCCATGGAAGGTCGTATATTACAGGCGAAACGCTGCAAACATAATGTCGTATTTTTTCCGAGTGACGGTTTGTTATGCGGCGCGGCTGATCTTTTGGAGGAAGGAGCGCCCAGTCTTTACGTATGATCAGTTCGAGGCTGCCCTGATCGTCAACTTTATAGAGTTCGACCCAGAGTTTTCGTGGTTGATCCTTGATTTTTTCTTCCCACTGCCTGATCAGTTCAATTGAGTTTTCATACTCTTTAGGGGGGGTCCAACTGTATCCAGAGTTCTTTAGAAAAATACCGGCTTTGGTTGCAGATAACCGGGGATATGTTTCTTTCGACCAGTCTTGAGGTATATTTATGGTGAGTATTTTTTCGGGGTCCAGTGTTATTAAATAGAGCTTTCCGTTTTCTGTCTGGCACTGGATCGACGAAAGTACCGTGTCCGATGTTTTTTCTTTGGGGGATTTCCAGTTTTTCCATGCGGTTACTACGATGTCCGAGTCAGGGGTTTCGAGTAGTAATTCCAGTTTTTGCTTTTCGAGGTTGATCTGATAGATTTTTCTTTTTGTCAACCAAAGCACTGTCGGGCTGTACGAATCTTCTGGGCACCATGCCTTGTAATACTCAAGAGTTCCGAGCGATGTTGCGTCTGATCTTGTTTGTGTAAATCCTGACGAGCCGAGGTATCCAAGTTTTTGACCGTCAGATGCGAAACCTTCGAAATAACCTTTGTTCCAGCTGTATCGCCATATCTGTAGTGTTTTATTTTCTGTGCGGACAGGTATCTGAATGGAGCGTGATAATTCCGGTGTTATTGTTTTATAGCGGTGTAAAGTGTTGTACCTGCGGGAATCCCTGATCGTATCCGGGAAGGCGATGAAATCATACGGATTGTTTTTTTGGGTCCCTTCCCAGACCATGTTTACGTTTTTGTCGTATATTTTCAAATCTTTTTTGTTGTTTTTTTGTTTTACATGAAAGATAGTTCCGTCGGGCAGAAACTCTTTTTTGCTGCTGGTCATTATCCCCAGTTTTTTTTCTTCTTCGGTGAGTTCTCTTTTCGGTTCTTTTGCAGCCTGTTTAGAAGGCTGCCTCCACCTGTTTGCACTTATCATGTTGTTCATTTCGATCGTAACAATTTGCACGATGAATATTGCGAAGAGTATGATAACCGCAGTTGTTAATGTTTTTGAAGGCGTTGCGATATATTTCATAATATTTTTTAACGTCATAGTTTGAGCCTTTTTTAGAATTCTCTGTTAAGGAAAGTGTATATTATCTGGGACAGGAGTAACACGATTCCGATTATCAGTGTAATCAGTGCCTGGCTAAGTTTCCATTGACTAAATACTATCGAAAGGATAATAATTGCGAAAGGGAGTCCGAATGCTTTTGTTGTGTACCAATGTGCCCTGGTCAGAGCTGTCAGGGCAGTAGCGAGATAGGCGAGGAATCCTACGGCGATGAGTATCCAGCCAGCGAGAAAGTTTCTGATCGATGGCGGAACCATGAAGAAGTCCGGACGGGATGTATAGATATAGAAAAATGTCCAGATGGCACCCAGAGCCAATAGAAAGGCGATAATTGCCGCCAAAAGCTTGGTGGTCAGGACGGTTCGTCTGTTTACCGAACGATGAAACTCAAAGGCCCATGTTTTTGTAAAGAATGGAACCCAGAATTGTCTGATGCCAATTGCCAGACCAAAGGCGATCGAGATAAGAAACAGCCATACGCCGTTTGTGCCCAAGACGGAAGTGGCGAGAAGTTGGTACATGTCTACATTATTGCCGGGCCTAAAACCTGAATAACGCCAGTTGTATCCTGGGCGGTGTTCTTCCAATGTTATGGTAAAGAAGCCTATCGCCAGGAATGCGATTGCGGCAAAGAGTATCCATGGCCGTAATTCGCGGAATTCTTTTTGCATTAGAGTTAGAAATTTCATATTAGTGTGTCTCCCATTGGAATAGTCTTTTTCGTCCTTTCGGTGCGGTGTATTCTATGAACTGATCCTCGAGATTCATTTTGACGGGTTGGTAATT
>DAOVIC010000141.1 GCA_030671565.1 Anaerohalosphaeraceae bacterium | reverse complement strand
CGGGCTGGATAAGAAGTATGCGGATTTTGCCGCGGTATTGATCAATAACGAAGCGTGGCGAAAGAGCGTTGGCTCGATACCATACGAACGGCGGTTGTTACTTTTGCCGAAATGCCTTCGCGATCATGAAAAATGTCAGGGAGAATTTGACGATGTCGGTTTGATATGCGAACATTGTGGAAATTGCATCATCGACGAATTCAAATCACAGGCCGAAAGTCTTGGATATGCGGTACTTGTTGCGGAAGGATCGCCGATTGTGATGTCGCTTATCGAAACGGGGAAGATCGAGGCTATTATCGGCGTAAGCTGTCTGTCTGCGCTGGAACGTACGTTTCCATATATGGAAGCGGCTGCGATTGCCGGCATTGCCATTCCATTGCTGCGTGAAGGCTGCAAAAATACGATGGTCGATGCCGATTGGGTCTGGCAGGCTATATACGAAAGCAGTGAAGAAAGATCAACACAGCTGGATCTTGATTCGATCCGCAAAGAAGTCGGTACATGGTTTGCACCTGACACACTAGAGCCGCTTGTCTGCAAAGGAAAAAGCGATACCGAAAAGATCGCTCTTGACTGGCTTGGAGGCGAGGGGAAACGCTGGCGTCCGTTTCTGGCAGCTTGTGTTTGCAAGGCCCTTGGTCTTGAAGATGGATCCGACATGCCGGATGGTATCAAGGACGTCGCGGTCGCGGTAGAGTGTTTTCATAAGGCATCGTTGATCCATGACGATATAGAAGACGGTGACCTGACACGTTACGGTAAAAAAACGCTTCACGTTGAAGCTGGAATACCTGTCGCATTAAATGCAGGAGATTTGCTGCTCGGTGAGGGCTATCGCCTTTTGTCCGAAGTGGGCGTATCGGACAGTAAGCGTGTGCAGATGCTTTCGGTTGCTTCCAGGGGGCATAGCGATCTTTGTGTTGGTCAGGGCAAAGAACTTATCTGGATGAACGACCCGAAACCGCTTTTAGAATCGGAAGTTATCGATATATTCAAAATGAAAACCTCCCCGGCCTTTGCCGTTGCGTTAAAACTGGGAGCGATCTTTGCAGGGGCAGATGAACAGACGACCACTGCGCTGGATAGTTTCAGCGAAGCGTTAGGGATAGCTTATCAGATTCGAGACGACTTGCAGGATTTTAGTTTTGGCGACGATGCGGGTGACCTGGATGCGATGAGACCGTCATTGCTGCTTGCGATGACTTATCAGCAGGCGACGGGCGAAGATAAGAAGCTTATCGAATCGGTTTGGAATCGGTCGGTAAAGTTTAAACATGCTAAAAAAGGTATACAGGAAGCGATAGCGAAATTGAGTGTCTGTCAAAAAGCTTTCGCCATTATGGAATCCTACAAGGGACGGGCTATCGAGTCCATAGCGCCGCTTAAGTCTTCGCCCCTGAAGGGATTGCTCAGGCGGGTTATCTACAAGATATTTAACGATGTGAATGTAATGGATTGCTGCAATGACTATACGGCAGGGCCTGCACGAGGCGACGAGCAAAGCGACGAAACAGCTGGGTGATTCGGCTGGTTTAGTTGCTGATTTTCTTTACAGCCAGATCAATCAGGACGGTGGCTTCAGGGGGCGGTCTTCCGATAGCGATCTTTACTATACCATGTTCGGCATCGAAGCGTTGTGTGCACTTGGCGTACAAATTCCATATGATCGGGTCTGTTGTTATCTGCGCAATTTTTATTCCGATAGTTCGCTGGATTTTGTTCATTTGTGTTGCCTGGCTCGCTGTCTTGCGTGTGTTTTTTCGGACGACGATATTGACGGTGCTTTGGTTGAGAGCATAAAGAGCGGCGTTGACGGGTATTTCGGTGAGAATCGTTCGGCGTATGGTTGTTTTCTTGCGTTGGGTGCATACCAGGACCTGGGTCTTTCGATCCCTGATCAAAAGGGGACAATAGGTTGCCTCGATCTGCTTAAGATGCCCGAAGGTGGGTATACGAACGAGATTCAAATATCTGCCGGTTCAGTGCCTGCAACGGCGGCAGCTATATCCGTATTGCATTATCTTGGCGAAAGTATTTCAGATGACACGGTTCAATGGCTTTTGAAATGCAGTCCGCCAAACGGCGGTTTTTTGGCGATGCCCAACGCCCCTGTTGCCGATCTATTATCTACTGCGACCGCGCTGCACGCCTTGTCTTTGGCCGGCGTGGGACTTGACGATGGCTTGCGGGAAGCTTGTCTCGATTTTCTCGACAGCCTCTGGTCCGGTGCCGGATCCTTTAAGGCAAATATGCTGGACGAAACGCTTGACTGTGAGTATACCTTTTATGGATTACTGGCACTTGGTCACCTAAGTGAGAAATGATAAGGCCAAAAAGACAACTTTAGTGGCACGAGAATGATAGATGAAAATTGACAGGAATAAACTTGAGCAATCGTTAAATAGTGTCAGGAGTCGTCTGGTTGGATCGATGGCGAAAGATTGCTGCTGGAAGGGTCGATTGTCAAGCAGTGCGTTGTCGACTGCAACGGCGATAACCGCACTTAGCTTAGTTGATAAGGCCAAACACAAGGGTCTTATTGCCGCGGGATTTGAGTGGCTGATCGCCAATTCTAACGATGACGGGGGGTGGGGCGATACGCCTGTAAGCGAGAGCAATATTTCCACAACGGTGCTTTGCTGGGCGGCTTTTGCGCTGGCCGATGAGCCTGACCGTTACGAGCAGGCCGTAGAAAATGCCGAATCATGGCTTATAAAGCGGGCAGGGGGCCTCGATCCCCATCGTCTTGCCGAAGCTGTTTATCATAAATATGGCGAGGACCGAACATTTGCGATTCCGATCCTTACGATGTGTGCCGTATGCGGAAGGCTTGGCGATAATCCGTGGACGCTGATCAAACCATTGGCTTTTGAGTTGGCGATATTCCCGCATGGGTTGTATAAGTGGCTGCGGCTTTCTGTGGTAAGTTATGCGCTTGCAGCCCTGATCGCAATAGGCCAGGTGCATTTCCATCATGCAAAACCGAAGAATCCTTTTATACGATTTTTGCGTTTCATTTCCCGCGGGCAGACCCTTTCCAAACTTGCCCGCATTCAACCGGATAACGGCGGGTTCCTGGAGGCTATTACGCTTACAAGTTTTGTTGTGATGTCGCTTGCAGAGGCCGGGCATAAAGAGAGTATTGTCAGTTCAAAGGGCGTGGATTTTATCCTGAAGACCGTAAGGGAAGATGGTTCATGGCCCATAGATACCAATCTGGCAACCTGGGTTACGACGCTTTCGGTTAATGCTTTGGCAGCGGATCCGGATTTTGCAACTGTTTTGCCTATTGCCAAGCGTAAGGCGATACAGCAATGGCTGCTCGGTCAGCAGTATCGCCATGTCCATCCTTATGTTAAGGCGCCGCCCGGCGGTTGGGCATGGACCGATGCGCCCGGAGGTGTTCCCGATGCGGATGATTCGGCGGGAGCCTTGATCGCTTTACGAAATCTCGATCTCGTCGATGACGAAGTGCTCAAGGCTGCGTCTATGGGCGTAAACTGGCTGATCGGACTGCAAAACCGCGATGGCGGAATACCTACGTTCTGTAAGGGATGGAAGGATATGCCTTTTGACAGGAGCGCACCTGACCTGACGGCGCATGCTGTTGCTGCGATTTCCAAATGGATCGATGTTATTGATGCCAGATCGGCAAAGCGCTGTCGCAACAGTATCGAACGTGCGATTATCTATCTTGGCAATAGTCAGCGGGCAGACGGCTCATGGGTGCCGCTTTGGTTTGGCAATGAAGCGGCCGGCTACAAGCAAAACCCTGCCTATGGGACAGCGAGGGTGATGATCGGTTTGCTTTTACTGCCGGATAAATTGATCAGTGCATGTGCCCCGATGCTTGTTAACTCCGCTCTTTACCTGATATCTGTGCAAAACGCAGACGGCGGTTGGGGCGGTGCAAAGGGGGTTAAGTCTACGATCGAAGAAACGTCACTGGCAGTTGATGCTCTTGCCGGATTATTCGGACGAATATCGGAACTGGAAATTGGCGGATTGTCTGGCAAGTTACTTGAAACGGTGGTTTCGAAAGGTACTAACTGGCTCATGGAGCAATTTGCAGGCGAGCAAGCAGTTAAGCCTGCACCGATAGGGCTTTACTTTGCCAGCCTGTGGTATTACGAAGATATGTATCCCTGGGTGTTTGCCACGTCGGCACTGGAGAAAATAAGCAACATCTTTGCCGTAGAATAATCCGGTTCAGACCTAATTTGCTGAGAAAACCTTATATTCCCTTTTATAAATGCTTGCAATTTTTTCAAACCTGATGTAAAGTATTCCGAATTCGAGCGATAATGGCTTAAGTTGTGATTTTAGCCTGGTATGGCCGATATACGGAGCACCTGGAGAGGTGACCGAGTGGCTTAAGGTAACGGTTTGCTAAACCGTCGTACGGGTAATGCCTGTACCGGGGGT
>DAOVIC010000096.1 GCA_030671565.1 Anaerohalosphaeraceae bacterium | reverse complement strand
CCTGTAGGGCTGCCGGGACGAGCTATACGAAATGAGTTTCTTGAGCGTGTATCTTCAGGTATCAAGGAATCTTTCAAGTGTCCGTGGAAGTGTCTTAGAAGTTGTGATTTTAAAAATGTACCGTATTGTATCGCTCTTGCATTGACTAATGCCAAATTGGGTAACATGGAGAAGGGATTTGCATTCGCGGGCGCTAACGCATATCGGGTAGATGAAATCATTTCTGTTGAAGAGCTTATTGAGACGCTGGCGGGTGAATATGGGGCAGTGGCGGGGCAGTAAGCAGGGGGTGATTTGGGCGACGCCAGGTTAGGCCTTAAGCAAATCCGCAACGAAATATTATGAAACGGGGGGGCAACAGGGGGGCTTGTTCCTCTAATTTTGCGGGGTGTGTTTTATGGGTATGACTAAGACTAAGGTTGTTGCTACTGTTGGGCCTTCTTGTTTTGGGCGTGGGGTTCTTAGTGCTATGGTTGAGAGTGGGGTTAGTGTTTTTCGCCTTAACTTTTCGCATGGTAATTTTGCAGAGTATGAAAAGACTTTTGGAGAACTTTTGGCGGTTCGCGAAGAGGGCGGTTCTATGTTTGGGGTTATGGGAGATCTTTGCGGGCCTAAGATACGGACTGGCCAGATGTCGGCGGATGTAGTGCTTTGTGAGGGGGATGAGGTTTCTATCGCTGTAGGTAATTTCGTGGGTGACTCGAAGCGGTTTTGTACTAACTATGAGTTTTTTGTGAAAGATGTCGAGGTTGCCGAGAGGGTGTTTGTTAATGACGGCCGGCTGGAGCTTTTGGCAGTAGCGAAAGATAAGGAGAGGGTGGTTTGTAAGGTTATTTCGGGCGGTGAGGTTAAGAGCAACAAGGGAGTGAATCTGCCGGATACTAAGATAGGGGTTCGTTCGATAACTGACCGCGATTGGCAGTGCGTTGAGTGGGCGGTTGAGAAGGGGTTGGATTTTCTTGCGTTGAGTTTCGTTCGGAGCGAAGATGATGTTCGTGAATTGAAGAGCTATCTTGCGGAGAAGGGGTCTGCGATAAAGGTTGTTTCGAAGATCGAGACTCCGCAGGCTGTTGAGTGTCTTGAGGAGATAGTGGATGCGACGGATGCGGTGCTGGTTGCTCGTGGCGATCTTGGGGTTGAGATGGCGGCGGCGCAGGTTCCTCTGATACAGAAGCGAATTACCCGGATGTGCAGGGAGAAGGGTAAGGCGGTTATCATTGCGACGGAGATGCTTGAGAGTATGATCGAGAAGCGGCGTCCGACGCGGGCGGAGGTTTCCGATGCTGCGAATGCGGTGATGGATTTTGCGGATTGCCTGATGCTTTCCGGTGAGACGGCTGTGGGGAGATGGCCGGTTGAGGCGGTTGAAAATCTTGTTGAGATCGCAGAGGCCAGCGAGGAATATTTGGATACTATTGACGATGAGCGTGTGGTGGTTGAGGCCGGCGATGAGATGGTTGAGGTTGGTGTGATGGCGCGGAGTGTTGCGCGGGTTGTGGATGAGACGGATGTTCGGCTGGTTGCGATATGGTCGGAGGATGGAGAGGCGGCGCGGGTGTTCAGCAAGGCGCGGATCGATGTTGGGATAGCAGCGTTCAGCAGCGATGCGAGCGTATGTAGGCAGATGTGTTTGTATTATGGGGTGATTCCTTGCGTTAGCCAGGTTTGCGGCGATGCTGTGGAGTTTGGGCGGATGGCTGGTGAGTACCTGCTTGGGAGGGGGTTTGTTCGGGAAGGGGAGAAGATGTTGGTTGTCTGGGGGGAGCCTGCATCTGTTGTGGTTCAGGTTGTTGGCGGATAGGTTATTTTGGCATTGCTTTTATGCTCCGATAATCTTTTGTAAAAGCGTTCTGTTATATTTTTTTCATTTCTTTTTTTGGTTCAAGACGGGTTTTTGGCCTATAAGAATCCATTTCCCGAAAGAGCATAAAAATGTGAGCCTTTTCCTTAAAGTGCTATTTTTTTAATGCCGAATCACCCACTACCTAAACCCGTTGAATGGCAATGGGAGGCAAAGTGGCATTTATTATGTTAAGGGCACAGAAGATGTTTAACTCGAAAGACAAATCTATTTTGAAACGTTTGGTCTGTATGCAACTGGTTATCATGTTTGTTATGTCTGGATGCAGTAACAAGTATGGTAACTTTATGGAGCCGTCGAGAAATCGCGGTGAAATTACTAAGGCTCATTCGGAATTGTCTAATATGGCCAATAAATCCGATTTGCCTATGGTTTATGTAAGCGAAGGTAAGGTTGGCGTTTCCAAGGTAGAAGCAGTTCTTGAAGAAGCTGACAGTTTTGACGTTCAGGCTCGTGCGGAGTTAGATAAGAAGCTGGCGGATTCGAATGCCCGTCTTATCGAGGTTGAAGCCAATATTAGCAGACAGCTTTCTGAGGCCGAGGCTCTTCGCAAGACGTATCTTAGAGAATACTCTAAAGCTTTATCGCAAATCTCAGCTAGAGAAGCCGAGGTTGAAGCTCTTATCGAGCGTAAAGAAGCAGATATAGTTTCTTTAACGAAAGAAGCGGAAAGTAAATGTAGTGATATAATAACTGACGGGCTTGAGAAGTTTGAAAGCGAAACAGCTCGTATCGATCAGCTTCGCGAGATTTACACAGCGATCGAAGTTGAAAGCAATGCAAAGATCCTTGAGATGACAGAAGCATCTAAAGCGACTCGTGAGCGTGCTTCAGCTACGGTATCTGTACTCGAGGCGGAGGCGGCTTCTGTTCAACAGGAGACTCATGCTCGTACCGATGAGCTTGAAGAGCAGATCAAATCTACAAAGATTCGGACAGTATCTGAAGCCAAGCGATTAAGTGTTGCCAGCTCAACACTTCTTCTTGATTCGGCAGCAAACGTAAAGGAACTCCGAATGAAAGCCTCTACGATAGAAGCCAATCTAGCCGATGAAGGTTATGAGTTTAAGCTGGTAGAAGCGGCGTCTGCAAAAGCCGAAGGAGAGGCCATAACGCTGGAAAAAACAGCAAATGTTCCTACACGCTTTGAAAAAGCCATGGCAGAGATAGATCGTTTGCGTGCAGATGTGACCTATCATCAGCAGAATTCAGTTGCAAGCTTCGAGTCCGAGCTAGCGGGTATAACGGCCAAGCTTGACGACGAATCAAATGAGATCAAGAAACTTTATGCCCAATCGGATCGTTCTGAACAGGTTGCCCGTTCCGAATTTGTAAAAGCTGAAGCGGCTGCTCGTGCCGAGGCGATTCGTCAAACAGCGGTCCATGCCGAAGTTGTTGCGGAAGCTCAAAAGCTTGCGATTATCGCCGAAGCCGAAGCTGAAGCTGCACGCATCAAACAGGAAGTAATCGATGAGATAGTAGCCAAAAAAACCGCTGGTAAAGTTGATATTGACAATAATACCATAGAGATATCGCAGCAGAGCGAGGGACTGCATCAGGTTCCAGAGGTTCCTCAAGTCGAGGCAGTTGCACCAAGGATAGAGCCGGATCACATAGCTAATTTCCGTATAAGTTTAGCTGGAGTTATGCGAACACGTGCAAGGACCGAGGCCCATGAATTAGTGGCTGAAGCGACATTTGCCGAAGCTAAGACAAATCTTCTCGCTTTAAAAGCACAGGAAGATGCTGTTGCAACCGAAAAGTTAGCGATAGCCGATGCCCTTGAAGCCCAGGCCCGTTCACGTTTCAAAGAAATTGAAACGAAGATGGAAAAAGAGTTGGACATTCTGGACTCTCAATACCAGCAGCGGGTAGTGCAGGCTGAATCTTTCCGTAAGGAAAAAGAGGCCGAGGTTCTTGATATTCACAGCCAAGCCATCGCTTTTAAGCAGATAGCAAAAGCTCGTGCAGAACAACTTTTGGCCGAGTCTGAAGCAATAGGCGTATGCGGTCGGAATGAAATTGAAGAATTAGAGACCACAGTATGGGCGGTTGACCAGCGTGGTCAGGCCCAGTATTCGAAACTGATGACAGAAGCTAAGAGTGTATCCGATTCTCAGGAAGCTCTTGCTTTACAGATAGATGCTCAGATCGATTCAGCGGTACGTTATCTTGATGCGGAACTGGCAAAGGTTTATAATTCGATAGAATCTTCCGAAAGGATTGCACAAGCCGACTATCAGGAGTCACTCGTACAGGCAAATGTTCAGAAGAAGAAGACAGTAGCGGCGATCAGCAAGGTTAATGCTCAGTTTACTATGGAACACACGATATCCAAGGCACAGATCGAGCGTGATAAGAAGCTTGCAATGAGCCAGAATCTTCGCGGTGAAGCCGCCTGTGACCGTATGGTAGCAATTGCGAATACTTCTAAGCTTTGTGAAGATGCCAACATCGACGCAGATAAGATGACAGCAATGGCCGATATGAACATTATATTGACGAATAATACGGCAAAACGTGATTCTGCACAGGCCTATCTAAGTGCTATCAAAGCTCGCTTTAACGCACGTGTTCAGCAGGTACAGGCCGAGCGTGTAGTCGATATGGCCCAAGAGCACAATAATATGGCCATAAAAAGAACCGATCTTGCCAGCGCACTTGCTAAAGCGACAGCAGCCCGTGAAGATTCCAGCCGCAAATTTTCTGAATTGAAGAAACGCCAGAGTGAACTTCAGACAGCTTCGGTAGTGAACTGGTCCAGCAAACTTGCCATGTTCAAAAAATAATAATGCTGAGGCCAAAGCAGTATTGCTGAAGCACTAAGTTGCGAACATACAATATGTTCGGGTATATGTGAATACTAAAAGACCCGAAGCGAATAATCAAATATGGAGTTTGGTTATCGTTTCGGGTCTTTTCTTTTTGATCCGTCCATTTGCCCGCTTTTTTACAATAAAGCTTTTGGGCAAGATCCACGAGGGGTTGATTTGGCGGTAATGAGCTTTAAGGTGGCCCGTGGCGAGACTTTTACGGGGGGAGAAGCAGTTGACATTTCGGCGGGGGTAGTTTATTATGCCTTTTCGGATTTTGGGTTTATTCCATCACTATTGGGCTTAGTTATGTCGTCAAAAGGATTTGCACATCTTCATGTTCATACTCAGTACTCTCTTTTGGATGGTGCTGTTCAGCCGGAGAAGCTTTTTGCTCGCTGCAAGGAGCTTGGCATGGACAGCGTTGCTATGACGGATCATGGCAATATTTTTGGTGCGATCGATTTTTATACCCGTGCCAAACGTCATGGCATCAAGCCTATCATCGGTATCGAAGCTTATATCGCGCCTGACTCTCGATTTGAAAAGCAAAAGAGCAGCATGAAGGAGGCTGCTTATCATTTGGTATTGCTTGCCGAGAATGCGGTTGGGTATCGCAATCTTATGAAGCTTAGCTCTATTGGTTATACGGAGGGTTTTTATTACCGGCCTCGTATTGATATGGAGATTTTGGCGGAGCTTAATGAGGGGATCATCTGTACGAGTGCCTGTGTAAGCGGTGAGATCGCTCGTGCTATTGCGGCGGGGAATCGTGACCATGCTAAGGCGGCGGTTGAGAGGTATCTCGAAATTTTTGGGGCGGATCGATATTTTATCGAATTGCAGGAGCATCCAGGGACCGATCTTCCCGATATCCGCGGGGAACTTATCGAGCTTGCCCGTGAAATGGGTGTTGGGGTTGTCGCAACTAACGATGTGCATTTTCTCATGGCCGACGATTACGAGGCGCATGATGCTCTTACTTGCATAAGTACCGGCAAGCTTGTTTCGGATGAGGGGCGGATGAAGTATCCGGAGTGCTTGTATCTTAAGAGCGCAGAAGAGATGCGGATGCTTTTCGCCGATTGTCCCGAGGCTTGTGATAATACTTTGAAAATCGCCGAGAGGTGTAATGTTGAGATCGATCTTGAGACGACGCATGCTCCTGTTTTTGTTCCGCCTGATGGGTCGACGGATGAGGAGTATCTTACTAAGGTTTGCTATGAAGGCGCCAGGAAGATGTATGGGGAGATAACCGATGAGGTTAAAGAGCGATTGGATATGGAACTTGGTGTTATCGAGGGGAAGGGGTTTTCGAGCTATTTTCTGATCGTTTGGGAGTTTTGTCAGTGGGCAAGGGACAATCGTATTGCGGTCGGCGCAAGGGGCAGTGCGGTTGGGACTATCGTTGGGTACTGCCTTGGCATATGCAATATGGATCCGATCAAGTATGACCTGCTTTTCGAGCGGTTTATGGATCCGGAGCGGGCGGAGATGCCTGATATCGATATTGACATTTGCCAGGACGGACGGGGGCGTTTGCTGGATTATGTGCGCCAGAGGTATGGAGAGATCGCGCAGGTTATTACTTTTGGGACGATGAAGGCCAGGGCCGTTATGCGGGATGTTTGCCGGGTTATGGATGTTCCGCTGGCGGAGGCGGACCGGCTTGCTAAGTTGATACCTGCTGATCTTAAGATGACACTTGATAAGGCATTGGATGTTGAGCCTGAACTTAAGGAGGCTTATGAGAAAAATCCGCAGATAAAGAATGTTATCGATGTTGGGCGAAGGCTCGAGGGGCTTACGCGTCATTCATCTGTTCATGCTTGTGCGGTTATTATCGCGGATGAGCCATTGAGCGATCTTTTGCCGCTTTATAAGACGCCGGGTTCGGATGACCTTATAACGCAGTATGAAGGTCCGATGTGCGAGCAGGTTGGTATGCTCAAGATGGACTTTCTCGGGCTAAAGACCCTTAGTGTTATTGAGCGTACTGAAAAACTTATCAAGATCAATCATGGTGTTGAGATCGATATGGAGGCGATCGACGTTAATGACCAGAAGGTCTTCAATGTTTTCGGTCGCGGCAAGACCAAAGGGGTGTTCCAGTTTGAATCCGGCGGTATGGCGGACCTTTTGATGAAGCTCGGTCCGGATAGGCTTGAGGACCTTATCGCAGCCAACGCGTTGTATCGCCCCGGCCCGATGGCACTTATCCCGGACTTTATTGCGCGTAAGCATGGAGCCAAGTGGGAAGTTCCGCATCCGATCATGCGGGATGTGCTTGAGGAAACTTTTGGCATTATGGTCTACCAGGAGCAGGTGATGCGTATCTGTAACCGGCTTGGGGGGATACCGCTTCGGGCTGCTTATGGGCTTATTAAGGCGATCGGCAAGAAAAAGCTTAAAGTTATTGCTAAGGCAAAAGCGCAGTTTGTTGACGGCTGTGTGGAGAAGGGTGTCGAGGAGAACGAAGCCCAGGAAATATTCGATCTGATCGAAAAGTTTGCCGGCTATGGTTTTAATAAGAGCCATGCAACAAGGTATTCTTTTATCGCTTATCAGACGGCGTATCTTAAGGCTTATTATCCGGTTGAGT
>DAOVIC010000125.1 GCA_030671565.1 Anaerohalosphaeraceae bacterium | reverse complement strand
AAGTTATAATAATTCCAGTTAATTCGAGCCGATGGTTGATGTGCTTATTATAGAGGGGGTTCTGAAATACTGTTCGCCTGCAGTAAAAAAAAGCATTTGCCGGCAGCTTGCGATTATGGGTAATGGTTAAATTGTAAGTTATAACAATTCCAGTTAATTCGAGCCGATGGTTGATGTGCTTATTATGGATTTTATTTTTGAAAGGATTCATGATGAGACCAGAGATTTCAAGTTTGTGCCTGTTTCAAGTTTGTGCCTGTTTCCATGGACAGAATCGGCTCTAATTAACTAGAATTCGTATACTTGTTGAGGTTTTGTTCCGGCGGGGGCGATCAGGCTTTTGCTTGAGGGAACCTCTAAAATTTATTTTGGCGGACAAGCAAATCTTTTTGGTCCCGGTCGGCGTCAGACAAAAGCCGCCTTATAACGATTTCAGTTAATTCGAGCCGATAGTTGATGTGCTTATTATAGAGGGGGTGCTGAAAAACTGTTCGCCTGCGGTAAAGAAAGCATTTGCAGGCAGCTTGCGATTATGGGTAACGGTTAAAATGTAAGTTATAACAATTCCAGTTAATTCGAGCCGATAGTTGATGTGCTTATTATGGATTTTATTTTTGAAAGGATTTATGATGAGACCAGAGATTTCAAGTTTGTGCCTGTTTCAAGTTTATGCCTATTTCAAGTTTATGCCTATTTCAAGTTTTGCCTGTTTTAAGTTTGTGCCTGTTTCCATGGATAGAATCGGCTTGAATTAACTGGAATTCGTATTATACCCAAAAAAACAGGCTCCAAACATAGTTTTATTTGGAGCCTGTCATAAACATATTCGCGCTAACTCAAATATGTCATCTGAAACTTAAACGGTTTTGCTGACTATCCGTACTACTCGATAAATTCATTGCCCACTTTTCGGGCTCGTTCGGGCTTATCAAGATTTATTCCCAAGGCAATTCCGATCTCCACCAACACATTCCAACCGGCACAAAGATAGACATATTGATTCAGGTCACCTGCCTGTGGAACACGTATCGTCGGAAACGGTGTGTCACGGTCAGCTATCGCAACGACCGTAAGGCCGACACCCTGGACGAGAACTTCCTGGAACTTTTCGATCTCCTCGTCAATCGGATCGACAACAAAGACGATGTCGTCCTTATTCATTACCTCTTCAATCCCGTGGACGGCATAGGTGCCTTCCAGGAAATCGGATTTCTTTCTGGTGATCTCGTTCGTCTTGAGTGTAAGCTCTTCTGCGACACCATCGTTGTATCCGGCAAAATAGATCGTACCGGCCTTGGCGGCAGTCTTGATGATATCCGGATCGATCGCCACCGTCAGGGCTTCTTCGAGTTTCGCGGGCAGTTCTGCAAGCGATGCCGAATTGTCCTTGCCGGCAATATGCCAGAGGATCGATTCATAAAACAGGGCCTGCTCGACAACGCTTTTTGTAGCGGCGACGGCTTGCTCCCAACCGCATTTCAGGATATATGCCTTTTTGCAAACATCTTCCAGCAGCGTTCCCTCGTTGGCGGTTAACGCGTAACAACGATCGTTACCCTGGGCGGCAAGTTTTTTGGCAAGAAGTACGATCTCCTTTGTGCGTCCGGAGTTCGACGCGCAGAAAACCGCAAAATTTAACAGGTCGTACTCGGCGGATTGACGTGAACCGTCCGTAAAAATATTAAGGTCCATACCCCAGCTTAAAATCTTTCTGATGGCGTTCTTTGCGGGGAATATTCTGCTTGATCCCTCGCCTGTCATCAAGAGCCGCCCTGCCGCCTTGATCTCTTCTGCAACCTGTTTTGTCTGGCCCGGATCAAAACCTTTGACCGTATCGATAGTGTCCATCATTTCCCGGACAAGTGCATATTTGGAATACCCAACATCAGTAAGATTCATCTACAGTCTCCTTTGAACATCTGCTTAAACATATTTACGGTTAATTTCTTTTTTTGATCTCTTCGGCCATTTTCTTAAAGGCCTCTGTTTCGTTTCTTATTTGTTTCACAAAAGAATTGTCCTCTATCGTTCCGATGGCCGCTGTCATTTCTTCGATATTTCTGTATGTGGCCTGCCGATAGGGGTTATCGAAGTCTTTTTTCCGTGTAAGATACACCTGATCGCAAACGAGTTGCTGTATCTCAACGGCCTTGTCCAATACAGCGAGCCAATCGTCGCTGGTAATGGTGTTTTTGTCAAGTATATCGCAGAGCGTTGCAAAGGCATGCCGCTGTTTTTCGACCGCATAGCCATCCCACAATTCATCGTACCGCCGATGGATATCTTCCCACGAACCCAGCTTACCCGATCCTATGTCCGAACGGATCGTATCGACGGATGCGGCAGGTATCAGCTGCCCTCCGATGTTATTCCAATTCCGCTGGCGTTTGCCGGCAAGGTCCTTTGCCATCGATGCAAATGCCGCTGTGCCGTTTGCCTTCATATATTCGGTCAGATTTTTTACGGAATAGTAATGCAGCATCTGTCCATAGGCATGATAAGCTTTAAAGACACCTATTACCACGGTCTTTCGCTTCGACTTTTCCATATTCTCGCCCAGGACCTCAAGGTCGGCGACTTCGTCTTCCGATCGCGATAAAAGTTGTCTGCCCAATTCGGCCAGTTGAGACTCGTCGGCATTTTCGAGAGAATCTCCTTTTTTCAGTAAGGCCGCTTTGCCCGTCCATAGCTCCAACAGATAACGCGCATTAAAAATCTCTTCGATCGTATCGGGAGCGAGCGAGTCAAACTCGATGTTCTGAATCTTATCTACACGCTTGTCGCGCGTATTGAACTTCCATGTATTCCTCGCCAACGCATACATATTATGTAACCACCAGAAGGCCGGCAACACTTCGAGTTGATCCTTTGAGGTGTTGTCGTTGAGCAGCGCAAACGGAAGCGGGATATCCATCTCGGCAGGGTAGGCTGCCTTGGAAAGCAAAGTGAACGATGCAAATCTGCACGAATGCTTTACGCTGGTACAAAGTCCCGGCCAAAACCCCCGGCCAGCCTGAATCTCATTGTCGTTGGCCCTGCTGTTGTGATTGGAACCTATCGTAGCGCCGGCAGCCAGATTGCTCTGGCCCATTACGAGGCTTGCAATTAAAAAAGAATTGTTGTGATGCTGCTCATGGGCGGGAAATATCAGGTTATTCAACATCTCACAGCAGGAAACCGTGGAATTGTCGCCCATAAAGGAATTGAGCAGGCGAGCACCGTACTTCAGATTCGAATTATTTCCCATGATAAATCGAACCGCTTTGGACCCGTAGAAAATATGGCATCCGAAACCAACGATACCATTGACCATCTCGACGCCTTCGCCTATCTGGGTCGGTTCCGCCTGGCTGGAATTAAGGGTCAGGTTTTTAAGTTTATTGGCTCCTTTGATGTAGCAGTATGAGCCGACTTTTACATCTTTTATCGTACGTGAGTTCTTAATTACACACTGGTCGCCGATCGTTCCGTAAAAACCCCGCCGGTTGTCAAATCTGTTTTGCGTTATCTCTTTCAGCTGCTTCTGCAGAAGCGTATCATCCCGGTATTTTGCCCAGATATAGGCATCGGCAGGTATCATCCCATCGAACGGCATCACACATCTGCAGCCCGTCTCATTCATCAGGTCCAGCCAGACACGTACGTTTTCGTCCTCTCCGTCTTTGATGATCCCATTGCCGAATTTTGCGTGGTTGGTCGTGTGCATTTCATCTATGTTGATCAGAATGCAGCATTTGCCGATTATATAGTGAGCCAGGTATCGCACATTATGGATCGCAACATCATCGCCAATATCGCATGCGACTATCCGGCTGTTGGTAATACCGGCCGGTACCTGGAGATCATGGTGTTCCAGAACAACATCCCGAACACTGCCGATACGGACAAGCCCGAAAAACTCTGAGCCCTTTATCTGCTCCGGATCAAATTGATCGGTGACGAGCACATCATCCCAGTTTTCAGAAGTGTTGCCGTTTTTTACAAGATGCTCCACCTCATGTGCGTGCAAATGCCTCCACTTGTCCAAAGGCTCAACCAGCTGGCTGTTACGCAGATGATATTCGTTTTCACCGTCAGGAATGTACTCAGCGGAAATGAAATCATATCCAATGCTTGACTTCGGATGAATTGATACTTTGTCCATTACGTTATCCCTGGAATTTATCGACTCTACACCCTTAAGATACAAGATCTTATCAACACCAAAAACACGAAGCGTAAATTACACCACGTTTAGGCTTTAAAATCAAAAGGAAACTCCGCCCGATCCCTAAAAATCGCCAAAAACCCCCGTTTTTCCACCCACAAGACCCCCAAAGCCGGTACTCTTGCCGTTTGAACAAAAGTTTACAACTGCCCAAGCCGTTCTTTCATCTTCCTGACCACCTGCTCGTTACGGTCCTGGAGATCCTTAAGGCGTCCCGATGTATTCGCAAGTTGATTTTCAAGGTTATCTGCCTTCGCGTTTGATTCCGCAAGCTCCCTCATAAAAGCCTTCACCTCACTTCGCGAACCTGCCAATTCTTCTGTAACACGCTCAAGCTCCCCCTTTGAAACAGCCAGTTCTCTTGTAACACGCTCAAGTTCCCCCTTCGAAACAACCAGTTCAGTTTCAAGGGCTTTAACTTTTTCCTCCGACTGCAAAAGCTCGCTGCCGGCCGTCTGAACATCAGCCTTTGCCTCCCCAAGTCTGACCATCTGATTTTCACTGCTGACATAAAAATTGTAACAAACAAAGCAGCCTGCCACTAAAACCATCGCCAGGCAAGCAAAGATGATTTGCCACACACGTTTACTCGTCGCCTCTTCATTTATCACACCCAAAAGAAATTCGCTGTCTTCAAGTATATTCTCAAGCTTGGAGACCGTACTTCCATTTTCGATTTTATCGAATACCGCACCAGCCTCGCGAGCAACGAGGTCCTTTCGTATCTCAAGGATCGATTCTTCGATACGCAATGCCTGTTCTTCTTCCTGCAAAAGTATTTCGTTAAGATCAATATTCATCATGGTCCTACCCAGGAAACTGTAAGAGTTTGCGTGGCACCATACAAACCGGAATCGGCCACTT
>DAOVIC010000143.1 GCA_030671565.1 Anaerohalosphaeraceae bacterium | reverse complement strand
CATTCCAGCAAAAGCCGGAAGCCAACAACTCCAAACTAAGAACTGTCGCAAAGCGACAAACTACCACAAAGCAACAACCGCGCGATATCTGCGAGAGATATTCTCTGTCTGTATATGCCACAGGTGTACAACCAACCCCCAACCATCGCCCAACAAGCCCACCCCATCATCCCCGCGAAAGCGGGGACCTCGATGCAGCAATTTTCATTGTCCCAACACGCAACCCAAGCCCAGGGGATTAAGCGAAGCGAAATCCCGAAGGGCTCCGGCCCGCCACAGCAACCGGTTACCGAACAGCGCAACGCCAACAAACCACAGCACAAGCAACCAGCACACCAGACCAAACACTAACAGCTAACGGCTAATCAAAAAACTCGCTATATCCGCAAGGGATATTTTAGCTATATATATACTATAGTCTCTATGCGTTCAATATTCTGCGACAAAATTCTCATAACCACCAACTTTATTGAAGTTGAGTCTTACTCTATAGAGACGCCCATCGCCCAACACCAAGCAACCACGACCCCCAAACTCACATTCAGCCCCTCGACCCGCCGGAGAAGTTAACGGTACGATCTGTTACCCATGTTTCGGTTGACACACCCGCCGAAGGAGGGCCTTTGGCGGGTTCACCTGCGCCCCTGCTCACCTGTCTGGTCGCAAAGCAACCTGTTTTGCAGCACATTCATGCTCTGGGCAAATAAAACTCTCAAGCACCCAGACCAGTCTCGACTCTTCAAAAGGCTTGGTTATATAACTGTCACAGCCCATGGCAAGGCACTTCTCCTTATCACCACGCATCTCATAGGCCGTAAAAGCAATTATCGGTGTCGATATGGATTTGTCACGCAGTTTCTTAACCGCCTCATAACCGTTCATCACAGGCATGCGAATATCCATAAATATCAGGTCAAACTCCTCACTCTCCGCCTTCTCAACACATTCTTTTCCATCGCCGACTAACACCACATCAATACCATATTTCTCCAGCATCAGCCGCATACGCTCCTGGTTTACCTTGCAATCGTCCGCAACAAGAACGCGACCCCGAAAACTGCTCTCACAGCCAGACTCATTCTCCTGGAAAGCACCGTTAACATAATCATAACGGTCCAGCTCGCTTTCAGCATCAAAATCGACATTCACAGGTATCGTCAGGCTAAATACTGAACCGCTTCCTTCCTCACTCACAAGCGATAAACTACCGCCCAAAAGCCCCGCAAGCCGATTCGTAATACTCAAACCAACTCCCGTACCGCCATACTTGCGAGTTGCACTCCCGTCAGCCTGTGTAAAAGACTCCAGGATGCCATCATACATCTCAGACGAAACACCTATGCCCGTATCCTCTACATCAAATCGAACAAAAGCATCGCTTCCTTCATTGACCGTCAAAACGTTAACAAAAACATGACCATCATCAGTAAACTTGATCGCATTGTTTACAAGGTGTATCAGGCACTGATGAAGACGCATAGCGTCCGTGCAGATCATATCAGGCAGCGATCCGCACTGCAGAATTTCAAACTTAAGACCCTTACACATCGCCTCAGGCCGCATCAGCGAATTAACTACTTCAAGACAATCGCCAAGAGAACTTTCTTCTATCTTAACGTCAAGCTTGCCGCTCTCGATGCTTGAAAGATCAAAAATATCCTCGATGATCCCCATAAGAGTTTTACTTGCGGCATTTATTGCTTTGACATAATCGCCGTGCTCGCCCTCGATCTCTTCATTGTGGAGAAGTTCGCTAAAACCTATGATCGAATTCATCGGAGTACGTATCTCGTGGCTGATATTCGCAAGAAACTCGCTCTTGGCTTTCGTACCCGCCTCTGCCTGCTCCTTCGCACTGCGAATACGCTCCTCAGTTTTCTCACGCTCAGTAACATCAAGCATCATAGCCGCAAAAACCACTGAACTACCCTCTTCAGAAATCTGAAGATGAACTTCCACTGGATAATCCGAACCGTCTTTTCGACGATTAACCGCTCTAAATTCGACCTCCTCCTGCTCACCGTTAATCAGCGGAGACAAAAGCTTCATATAAGATTCAGCGTTAAACTCCGGCGCAATATCAAGCGGCGTCATACCACGCAGCTCATCCATCGAATAACCTGTATTCTGCCTTCCGCCCTTGTTAACCTGAACAAAATGCAGCGTCTCTCTGTCAAAAATATATATCTCGTTAAGAGAATTTTCAAGGATACTGCCAAGACGTATCGCCATCCCATCAGACCGCCCCATGACCTTCGACCGCTTACTCACATCACCGCTAAAAAACGCCCTGAAAAAAAAGTGTATCGCCAACGCACCGATACAGCTAAGCAATAACACTAACCATGACGAGCTAAGCATCGCACCAACTACCATAAGAATAAGCCCCGCCGTAGCGATCGCTACATTCACTGTACTGCGTTTAACAGATTGGTTCGACCAGAGTATCATCTGATTCTACTTCCCGGTTATCACTAAAAAAACTTCACTATCAAGTACCGCCGCATGACCGGACTCTATTGAGGTTTATCGGCAAGTAACGCCTTAAATTAACCTCCTTGCTAAATAAAAAAAAAGAGTTCATACTTTCTTTTTTCTACCCCCCTCAGACACCTGAAAAAGGGTTTCACTGCAAACAACTGCAAGGATTATCTTAAAAAAACAAAAAGCCAGTCCCATAACACAACTATCCAGACAAAGCAAAACACCCTTGCTAAAGGCTTCCCTAAAGAAATACAGCGCAAAAAAAGGGCCGAAAGCAAATTGCTCCCGACCCTGTATTGATTAGTTGAGCACCCAGTTGAAAAAAACGATCGTAATCGTATTAGAGCACTTAAACTTTTTATGTATACACTAAAAATTTAATTGCTCGAAAAACTTACTTCTTTTTAGCATCGCCCCTGCGTACTTCATCGCCACGGTCTCTGGCATCAGAACCTCTGCCTCGTCCCTCTCTGCTGCCAGGAGGTCGCTGACCTCCGATCAATTCTTTTCCATCACGGCCGGAAGCGCCCTGCATACGTTTCATAAATTCTTCCGTACGCTTTTTCATATCTGACGTCATCTTTTTCAGCTTAGCTTTATCCCTATCGATCAACTCCTGGATCTTGGCAGCCGTCTTCTTTGCGCCTTCCTCCTCGGCAAGTTTCTTGATAGCTTCCAACTGTGTCGTAAACTCCTTATGAGTCTTCATCGCACGTTCAACCTCAGTTGCCATACGCTCGTTCTGTCTCGCAGCCATCATTTCACGTCCGCCCATCTGCCGGGAACTACCATACGAACTTCGGTCACGAATCTTAGTACGAACCGAAGGCTTAGCAGCACTCTTACCGCCGCCAGGCTTAACTGGTTTAGCTTCTTCGCCAATTACAACACCGCAAAGCGAAACTAACATTAAGACCGAAAACACAAATAACAGGAACTTCTTCATAGCAATTTCTCCATATTCAATATCGCATTTCAAATTTAAACTTCCCATACGTTAACGGGAAAGTGGCTTTAAACGAAACCGGGCAGCCTTAACACTGGGTACCGGTTTTATATATCGTCCAACACACTATTATGTTTGATATTTTCCGGAAAAACCAAAAAAAACACTTATAAATACCCCAAACCTCCCATCTTAACAATGCACGCAGAAACCCCACCCACCACCATTACTCTAACGACGAAAGCCCCTCGCGGATCGCATACTTGACGATATCCGCAACGTTGTCAATACCAAGCTTCTTCATCAGCTTTCGCCGGCAGGCATCGACCGTCTTGACACTAAGATCAAGATCGAACGCTATCTCTTTAGAACTCATACCACCGGCAAGAAGTTCGACGACCTTACGTTCACGACCGCTAAGCTCCTTGGCACTGTCAGACTTATCAGGCCCATGAAGATACTCGTCGATAAAAGCGCTCGTCGTCTCAGCGCAAAGATAAAACTCACCCTTCATCGCCGACTCGATCGCCGCCACCAGTTCAGAAAACGCATGGGACTTAAGCACGTAACCATGAGCGCCGGCCTTAAGCATATCAAGCAGAAAATGTTTCGTAGAATGCATCGAAAGTGCCACAACACGCGTACAATCGCAATGACCGACAATACGACGCGTCGCCTCGATCCCATCCATCTTGGGCATGCTGACATCCATCACGACAACATCCGGCTCAAGCTCGCAGGCAAGATCCACCGCACTCTCTCCATCGCCAGTATCGCCGACAACATCGATATCATCGCAGCCTTCAAGGAGTTCAACAAGCCCCTGACGCATTATCGAATGATCCTCTGCAACCAATACACGAACAGCCATTTAGTGCCTCCGATCAATTAACACATGGCTTAATCTGCTGAAAAACCGCCGCCCCCCTCGAT
>DAOVIC010000208.1 GCA_030671565.1 Anaerohalosphaeraceae bacterium | reverse complement strand
CCCTGACATTTTTCATGATCGCGAAGGCATTTCGGCAAAAGTAACAACCGCCGTTCGTATGGTATCGAGCCAACGCTCTTTCGCCACGCTTCGTTATTGATCAATACCGCGGCAAAATCCGCATACTTCTTATCCAGCCCGGCAATATCGAGCATTTTATCGCAATGGGCGGCAAGTTCATTTAAAGACAGGGGAGTAACAGGCTTTTTATCCTGAACGTATTGACGGATCGTATCCAGCAAAAACTCCCGCTGCTGCTTTGTGCGCGGAATATTGTTCTGAGGATTTCCCAAAGATGCAGATTTAGTTGTATCTTTGATATTCATATCTAATCCTTTACCGCCATTGCCCGCTTGCGGATTTCCTCAGCCGTCTGCCTGAATTTCTTTCGCCAGGAATATATCTCAGTATACCCTAAAGTCCGCATCAATGCACGTTTAATCCATGGCACGCCGCCTGCCCGCTGATTATCCCAGAACAAAGGAGGTACTTTCTTAAAGTTTATTTCGTAACAGGTCCTGTAAAGCTCGAGGTGCTCTGCACGCATTTTTGCACGCGTAAATTTCACTCCCCGGGCAATCTCTTCCGCCAATAACGGCTCATAGAATATCGGAAAAACAACCGCGTTCCTTTTCTCAAGGAATTTGACTAGCCGCAAAGTCTGTTCAACATCTGCACCCGTCTCACCCGGCAAACCAAGCACCAGGCTTATCACCGGAAAAAATCCGTTAGCCGTCAACCTGTCAACACTCTGACGCACCACCTCGTCCCAATCCTCGGGCCTGCACGGTGCGACCTTTCCCGGACAATTCGCCGCAACCAGTTGCCCGTTAGCACTTTCGACACCCATATTCACCCAAAGGTAATCGCTTTTCTCGCTCCACGTAAGCAACCGGCGAATCTCACGAAGCTCTTCGTCTGTCATTTGCATCACAGATGTCACATTACCGTGATCGATCTGCATAAAACGAAGTTGGCGAATCTTCTGCATCTCAGTCAGCAGACCGTATAGTTTATCAAACTCCGGCTTTAAACCTGCAGCTCCGTACCGGAAAAAATCCTCACTTCCGCTAACCACCGATCGGATACCAGCAGCAACATTAGTCTTAAGATCGGAAATTATCGTCTCGACCGGCAAATGCTCCATTTTCTTCGCTGCCATCGTACAAAAACTGCATCCCCTGCCGCACCCCCTCGACAATTCAATGATCCCTAACATCGACGCGCCAGCCAAAGGACGGATACTGTCCCGACACGTTCTGCTTTCACAAATATACGACTCTGTCTCGTTACCTTCAATAAGATCGGCAAAAAGCTGCGGACCGAGATTTTCGAAATACCCCTCGAACACAACATCGATACATTTTTTCGCGGTCTCATCCTCATACCGGTTCCATTGCCAACTGCCTGCTCCGCCGCCGACAACCTTAAAACCGTACTTGTCTTTCGCATCCGATATCTCCTGGAGCATCTTTCGCGTCCAGTATTTCGTATATAGATCCCCGTCCCAGAAACTGGTCGTTGTAGTATTGCTCATGCCCTTGCCAAGCGGATCGCTGGAACTGACACCTACGACCTTAACCCACGGCCCAAGCACCTTCTTCAAACCCTCCGGCGTAGTACATACAACATCGTCACCCGTAAGATCGGTATATTCCAACAACGCCGATTCCACCCTGCGCAATCCCAAAGGCACCGCAACCGCCCTGCCTGCGCTATCCGTAGGCATCTTCGGTGCAACGAACTTGCTCATAGCAATTTCGGGCACCTGCGTCGTCTGCATAGTAGCAAAGATACCCTCAAAAAGTATTTTATAACTCGCGCTAAGGGTCCGATCAGCAACAAGAACCACGCGAGGCTTTAGCTGTTTTTCACTCATATTATATAACCT
>DAOVIC010000105.1 GCA_030671565.1 Anaerohalosphaeraceae bacterium | reverse complement strand
GCGAACTGGCGGAAATCCATGGTATGACACCTGATGCGGCTTACGCTATCGCCTTAGGAGATATGGACAAGCCGGAAGGGTTTGGGCGGGGACAGGGATGCGGGGACGGAGACGGACAAAAACGGGGACTTGGAAAAAAAACGGTCGAGCAATTCTGTAAAGAAGAAAGTATATCGGTTGAGGGTGCGCTGGAAAAATTGGCGGCTGCGGGGGTGAAGGCTTCTGCAGACGAAACGCTGCGTGAACTTGCCGACAAGGCAGGAGCAACACCCGGGGCGATAGCGGCGATAATCGAGAAAAACAAATAGAGCTGGCGGTGTATTTTTAATTCTCTGTGGCTATTTGTTTCGATGGCCGTATAATGGGCTGTTTTGTTATTCATTTTCGATCGCTATTTCATGACTCAAAAGACCAATATCTGCTGGCAGAATATTCCGTTTTCCCCGCGGCGATGTCCATTCTTTTATGGATGGGTTATCATTGCTATATCGGCACTCGGGATCATCTCTTCGATTCCCGGTCAGACTATGGGGGTAAGCGTTTTTACCGATTCGCTTATCGATGCGCTGGGCCTTACCCGCGAACAGCTTAGCCGCTGTTACATGTTCGGGACGATCATAAGCGGGCTTATCCTTCCATTTGCCGGGCGTCTTATCGACAAACTCGGCGCCCGGGTGATGTCTGTCGCCGCCGCACTCGGGCTCGGTGGAAGTATTATCTTGTTGAGCCGCTGCGACAGCATCTCGAACTGGCTTGGGCAATACTTCAGCAACCGTGGGACAGTTACGATTTTCGTGATCATGTTCTGTTTCATGCTTATGCGTTTTTTCGGACAGGGTTCGCTTACGGTAACATCGCGTGTTGCGATGGGTAAGTGGTTTAATCATCGCCGCGGACTTGCCACCGGCATCGCAGGCGTGTTCATCGCTTTCGCCTTCAGCGCTGCACCTACCTTTCTCAACTGGATGGTGCAAAATCTTGGCTGGCGTTATTCGTGTGTGCTGCTAAGCGGTATTGTCGTGTTGGGCTTCGGGACACTTGCGGTTATCTTCATGCGTGACAATCCGGAGGAGTGTTCGCTGGTGATGGACGGCATAACCGATGAGGCGAAACTGGCAAAAATGTCCCGCAAGGTTCCGAAAACACACCATCAGTTCACTCGCACCGAAGCGGTAAAGACGCTGGCGTTCTGGTCGTTCACTCTCGGAACCTCATTGCATGTGTTCTTGCTTACGGCGATAATCTTTCATCTAAGCTCCATCGCCGAAGAAGCTTCTCGCACACGCGAGCAGGCATTCTACATATTCATACCGATGTCGCTTGTCGGCGTCGTGGCAAGGTTTGCCGCAGGTTACCTTAGCGACCGTATCCGGATCAAATGGCTGCTTATCGCGATGATGGCGGCCGAATTATTAGGTACCGCTGGTATGCTGGTTTTCGCCAGCAGGGGCGGATGGATAATGGTATCTTTGGGCTATGGTATTGCGGGCGGAATATTCGGTACGCTGATAAACGTCGCCTGGCCAAGATTCTTCGGCAGGGAAAACTTAGGCGGCATCGCCGGGATAAACATGTCGGTCATTGTATTCGCCAGCGCGATCGGTCCGTGGATATTCAGTATGGTATTTGCAGCGACAGACAGTTTTCGTCCGATCATTGCCGTATCGCTTCTTCTTCCGTTGTTAGTTATTGCACTGGCACACTGGACGGAAAACCCGCAGAAAAAATTTGCGCCACAATAAAAAAGGCACCCCTCAAATATCGGAATGCCTTTTGTTAATGCTCACTTATCAAGCTTACAGTTCGCGAATCCAAATATTTCGATAACGTACGGGGTTGCCGTGGTCCTGCAGCGACATAGCCAGCTTGGCATCGTGCGGTGTGTACTTCGGAGTTTTCTTGTGTTCAGTAGGCCCGACAAGGGTAAAGTGGTCCTGGATAAGTACGCCGTTGTGGAGTACGGTCAACGTGGCCGGCTTTGTGCATTCCTGTCCGTCAAACTCGGGAGCATGGAAAATGATGTCGTAGGTCTGCCATTCGCCCGATTTTCTGCAGGCATTTACCAAAGGCGGGCTTTGCTTGTAGATACCGCCAGCCTGTCCGTCCGGATATGTCTGGTTGGTGTAGCTGTCAAGTACCTGCACCTCGTACTTACCCATAAAGAATATTCCACTGTTCCCGCGTGACTGACTTTTCTTTGAAGGCGGATTTGGAGTTGCCCATTCGATATGGAGCTGACAGGAACCAAAAGGTTGTTTTGTTTCGAGGTCGCCGCTCTTAGTTACGATCATACACTCATTCTCAATCTTCCACTTTGGCTCGCAGATTTTGCCTTTGTTTTCGCCTTTTTTGATTCTGCCGTTCCACTGCGAAAGGTCTTTGCCGTCGAACAATACTATGGCATCGCCTGGGGCCGAACATCCTGTGCCGGGGGCGATAACCTTCGGCTGGGGAAGTTCTGAACCGTAGAAATTCAGGTCGCCTTCTTTGATCTCTTTGAGAAAGATGTTTTTCCAGCGAACCTGAAGAGGGGTTTTGCTGCCTGTAGCGTGAACCTGCAGTGCGATGAAACCTTCCTTTGTGGTTTTGTCGTCAAGATCCGCAGCGGGGACGCCGTTGATCCATGTCTTTATTGAATTGCCGTTTGCTATGATCTTAAAGTGATTCCATTGGCCGGGCTTAAAGGCTGCTCTTGCTTTTGGTTTACTACTTAGCCCATAGAGCCATCCGTTTCTTGCCTCATCGTATATCCCGCCCGTCCAACTGCGAGATGTACCCTTTGGTGCCTTAGAGCCGTCTTCCATAAGATTTGGTCCGGCACGTTTCCCGTCGTGAGGTTTCTGTGACGGGTCGATCTCGACTTGATAGCCGTGCACCCTGCCGTCCTTATAGTTCGCAAAACTGTTGCTGCGGATCTGGATGCCGCTGTTAAGTTGGTCATCGACCTTGAAGTCCAAATGTAAAATAAAGTTACTGTAATTATCTTTTGTGCAAAGAAAGCTGTTAGGCGTTTTAAGAACGGTTGTACCGACTATCATACCATCAACGACTTTGTATTTTGCTTTACCGCCTCTTTGAACCCAGCCGTCGGTCGACTTGCCGTCAAACAGTGCAACCCCGCCACAGCAGGGTTTTGCGCAATCCTGATGACATTTCTTTGAAGCGCATGGCACACTGGATTCCAATGGACATTTAGATAAAGTCAAAGCTGAAACATTCTGAATAGGACAGCCGGTAAGCTTTGCCGCCGGACAGGCGGCAGACATACAGAAAATTGACGTTAAGGTTATTAATAACGCAAGCGTTTTTTTCATAATAGCTTTCCTTTCATAAGAACAACTCTTGCTTATGCGTCCTTTTACTATTTAAAAATGTGAGATTTTTTCTTGAGCATTTTATTTGCATATATCTTTATGTTGTCGACCTTGCCTTCGTCATCAAACGAACCGAACCCGATGTATCCTGCACCGAATGTGGTATCGTTGGCTTCCATGATGAGTTTTCCGTCAAAGTAAATTTCGATCGCGCCGGCCATCTTCCGTACCAGCTTTATTCGGTGCCATTTATCTTCGCCCCACTTGACGCCTTTGCTTCGATATGTCGCGATGGGTGTTCGAGCCTTGCCGTCAACGATATGGATCGTATGTGCAACTTTGTCCGATATACTGGCGATGTGGGCGTAGTAAAAATGCGAAGCATCCTTCACGTCAAAAAATATGCACATGTCGCGATGTCCGTACTCTCTGCCGGTCTGCATGATATCCGCTTCGAGAGTAAAATCGCCGAATACCCTGTCACTAAGCAACGCTATTACGCGCGGCGAACGGACCGGCGGATTGTAGCTGCTCTTTCCGGAAGATTGAAGCGAAAACCCCATGCCGTCCTCCTCACCAAGCGAGAAGATCGAATAATCGGAGAATTTAAAATCGCCGATAGCATTCGGATCGTCAAAGTTCTGCGAATAAACCGACTTGTAGCCGATCGGGCGGAAAAGCCCGCCGCCGCATCCACCAACCGAAAGCATCGTAATGACAAGCAAAATACAGATGGCAAAATTCTTCATTGAAAAATCTCCATATAAAAAATCTGTCAAAGATAACATTATAACGAACAGAGATAAAAAGTAAACGAAACGTCTGCCATATAAAAACTGTTGCAGGGAGTACCCCTAAAAACGCACTAAAACCGACGTCTATTCATGAAAATACTCGAAAAACAAAAGTAAGACCCGTCAAGGCATTTTTGATATGGACATCTTATGTTCTTAATCTTACCGGGACAATAATCAACGCCGCCGGGATTTCACGCACTATATGGACTTGACTTTTGTGTGTTTTTGTGGTATAGTATTTATTGTTGCTGGTGTAGAAAGAGACGATACCGTCTCATGACATTAAGATGATAAATGGCACCTCGCAACCAAGGGATGCCGGCACTGAATACGCGAAAGGTAAAAGGCCGGGCATCCCTTTTTTGCGCGCTTACGTAGCCACCTGTTTGGGGCTGGAAAGGGAAAGAACCAGGAAGCAATTTTAGCTTTTCATCTCCGCAACGATCTTTCGTGTCGGTTTCGACTGCATCGCATGTGCGGACTTAAATGCCCCGGCCATATCATCGTTACTCTTCTTAAATAACTCGTTACCAAGCACGACCTCATGAAGTGCATTACTGTTAAGCTTAGCCGTTCGCAAAATCGAAGCAATACGAACACCCCATACGCCGCCAAGCAGACCGGCCACAGCGATACCAAGATCAATCGCCCCGTCGGCAATGTCCCATACATCGGCTCGCGTGCTGGAAACATCAGATGCCGCACGCGCAAGATCATAGCTAGACTCACTCAAAATATCCTTAACCGTTTCCGCCGCCGGCAATTCGTTCGGCCATCCATAATCGAAAACGAAAGCCTCGCTCTGCAACGCGCTAAGCGATGAAAGCGCTGCGAGTTCATCTGAAACACCTTCACCTATCGCTGCCTCCGAAGCCATACGTGCCGTCTGCTTATGTAAATACGCATTCTGCTTTTGCACCTCACCGGGAGCAAGCCGAAGCGAATCACAACCGCAAACCATACCCATAAAAAACAAACATACCACAGTAGAATATCTCAAAAACATCCCTACCTCCAATTTTGCAATTTACAATTTTCTATTGATGATTGACCTTTCCAGTTCGTCAATCATTTTTCATTCGGCTCTATTCCGTGTATTCTCCATTCCATCGCAATACATTTTGCCTCGAGCTTCTCGGTCTTTTCGCAAAACCGTTCTTGGCTATCCAGCAGCATCGACACATCACGCTGAAGCAGGTCAAGCTGCCGCTGTAAATTAACCCAACTACCGATTATCAGCGTTGCCAGAACAACAACCTGCAAAATAAAACCAAGGCTAACCCGCCTATCAACCTGCCACGAACTGACATTATCTGTCGCCATAAAAATCCTGCCCCAAATTCAAACTATTTCGAATTAAACGATTCGCAAGTCAACACTCAAACCCGCGTCGTCGTACTATTTTCAATCGCGTCTGCTGCATCTGAACATCCACCGCAACCCGCTCGATCACAAATTCGCTTCGCCCGTCATGCAACTCACCAAGCACATTGCGTCCATCCGCAGCACTTACCACACAGTCGCCCGGCTGATACCCGACACGCAAAACCGGCGTACATATCTCGATATCTTCAACGGTTTTATCGTCCGAATTAGCTGCATCCCGCACCGCCGACATCAATCGCTCGCTATCGTCAAAACCTACGCTGTCGCGATAAAAAATACTCCTGCCGGTAACACATTCATACCGGTAAATGCCGTCAGTTTTGACAAGCAGGTCAACAACCTCAGCCGAAGAACCGACCGGGCCATCGGCAACCGTACAACCGATCCTCTCATCACTTGCCACCGTCGCCGTCACACGCAGACAAAGCTGACCGCTATCGGCAGCGGTAAAGTAATCGCCACCAAGCTCAGAATCACTTACCCATATGCCGCACTGGTCGGAAAGATTATCAACCAACCCTTCAAACACTTGCCAGTTCACGCCAGAATCGTAAGAGACCTCAACATGAATGCCGTAACTATTTCCATCGCCATCAACGCTGATACAGTTCAGAAAACGCCTTCGCCGTCGAACATATTCGCCATCGCCGAACACCTTTGAAAAATCATACACCACACCAGAATGATCACCCGCTTCGTTAAGACACCATTTGCGATAAACATCACGCACCGAATCAAATTCAGCATGATCT
>DAOVIC010000055.1 GCA_030671565.1 Anaerohalosphaeraceae bacterium | reverse complement strand
TGGGAAGACGTCACAAAGAGGTTGGCTCCGAAGAAAAGTCCGTCCCATACAAGATCACAGGCGGATCGGACGAACTGGTCAAGGTAGACGTCCGCGGCAAGGAATACACACCGCCGGAGATATCAGCAATGGTTCTACAGGACCTGAAGAAAACAGCAGAAGACTACCTCGGCGAAAAAGTCGAACAAGCTGTCATCACCGTTCCGGCATACTTTAACGACGCTCAGCGTCAGGCAACAAAAGACGCCGGCCAGATCGCAGGTCTAAAGGTCGAGCGTATTATCAACGAACCAACCGCAGCGGCTCTGGCATACGGCCTCGACAGCAAGAAGGAAGAAAAGATCGCCGTCTTCGATTTCGGTGGCGGAACTTTTGACATCTCCATCCTCGACATAGGCGAAAACATCGTAGAAGTTCTAAGTACAAACGGTGACACCCATCTCGGTGGCGACGACCTCGACGACATACTCATCAACTATCTTGCCGACGAGTTCAAAAAGACCGAAGGCATAGACCTACGCCAGGACCCGATGGCACATCAGCGTCTAAAAGAAGCAGGCGAAAAGGCAAAGTGCGAGCTAAGCTCACAGGTTGAAACATCGATTAACCTGCCGTTTATCACTGCCGACGCGTCGGGCCCCAAGCACCTGCAGCTTACAATGACACGCAGCAAGTTTGAAGCTCTCGCAGAACCGATCTTCGAAAGACTCAAGATCCCATGCCAGAAGGCTCTTCAGGACGCAAAACTAAATGCCGGCGACATCGCAGAAATTCTCCTCGTCGGCGGTTCGACAAGAATTCCAAAGGTACAGGAAATCGCAAAAGACATCTTCGGAAAAGACTCCAACAAGTCCATCAATCCCGACGAAGTGGTTTCGCTCGGCGCAGCCATTCAGGGTGCGGTTCTTGCAGGCGACTCCGGCGTAAAAGACATTCTCCTCCTCGACGTAACTCCACTTTCGCTCGGTCTGGAAACACTCGGCGGCGTAATGACAAGACTCATCGAACGCAACACGACTATCCCGTCCAGTAAGAAGGAAGTCTTCTCGACCGCAGCCGACAGCCAGACAACGGTCGACATCCACGTCCTCCAGGGAGAACGAGAATTCGCACGCGACAACAGAACTCTCGGCAGGTTCCAGCTTACCGATATGCCCGCCGCACCAAGAGGCGTCCCGCAGATCGAAGTCGCGTTTGACATCGATGCAAACGGAATTCTAAACGTTTCAGCAAAGGATCTCGGCACTGGCAAAGAGCAATCCATCAAGATCGAATCAAGCTCAGGCCTAAGCGAAGACGAAGTTCAGGAAATGACCCAGCAGGCACAGGCACACGCCGAAGAAGACAAGAAGCGACGCGAAGTCATCGACCTGAAGAACCAGTCGGATCAGCTTGTCTACCAGACCGAAAAAACGTTAAAGGAACACGGCGAAAAGGTTTCCGCAGAAGCTCGCGGCAACATCGAAAACGCACTGAACAATCTTAAAGAAACCTTAAAGGGCGAAGATGGCGATGCGATAAAGAAAGCATCGGAAGCACTAACCGAAGCTGCCCAGGAGCTAGGCAAGATCTTATACGAAGAAGCAGCCAAAGCACAAGCGGCACAGGCACCAACAGAAGAAGCACCAGCCGACCAGCAAGCCCCGGAAGGCGATTCAAAAAAGAAAGTAGACAGTGACGTAATAGACGCAGAGTTCGAAGCAAAAGATAGCGACAGCGAATAAAAAAAACGCTAACATAATCTGTCAAATAAGCTGCAGAGTCCCAAAAGGCTCCGCAGCTTATTTTTTTATCATACATCAGCTTCGCCAAAGACGAAACCACAACTACAAACCACAAACAAAGGCGACTCACTTCCCAATACAGAAATTCGCAAAAATCCTGTCAAGCACTGCCTCGTTAATGTCCTCCCTCTCCATCTGCCCCAAAGACTCATACCCCGACCGCAGAAGCATCGCCGCGATCTCACCGTTGCCCTCAAGCACCTCATCGATCGCCATCCCCACTTCCTTCAGCGACTTCTTAACAACATTGCGATGCCGTTCATTGACAGCGACCCGCTCTCCCGCCTCCACCGACCCAGCCATCTGGCAGCTCAAAACCCCGTCAACAGCCCTCAGTAATTCTCCGGTACCGCCCCCATCTTCCGAGCTGGTCATGATCGGCTCCATCGAAAACAACTCCGCAAGCTCACCCTGTTTTTCCCGCAGTTTATCTTCCCCCAGCAGATCGCATTTTGTAGCAACCGGCAAAACCGTCTCATTCTCTATCGACCTGAAAATATCCACATCACCTGCAAGGTCATCCGACGTAACATCGATGCAAAACAAAACAACTCCCGCTTTGTTGATCGCCTCAACCGCAGCCGTCCGCCCAAGCTCGTCAAGCAGATCGATCGCCGAAGTTCCATTTCCGATCCCCGCACAATCAAACACGATCGCGTTTACGCTTTCAAGCTCAAGCATCCCTTCAAGCACATCCCGCGTGGTCCCCGCCTCACCGGAAACGATACTCCTTTCGCTGCCCAATAGCACATTAAGCAAACTGCTCTTACCGGCATTCGCCGCGCCGGCAAGGGCAACCGAAGGAAGATCGATCATCTCTTCATAGTGGATCGTCTTCTCGATCAAGCTGTTTAATTTTTCCTGAACCTTTCCGATCCGCCCCGCCGCATCCTCACCGCTGATAAACTCAATATCCTCCTCACTGAAATCCATCCCAGCCTCTATCAGGCTAAGCACCTCGATCATCTCATTGCGTATCTCGCCAACAGTTTCGCACAATTTCCCTGCAAGCAGTTTCTCCGCTGCTTCAAGCTGAAATTTGTTGCTCGCAGAAATGATCTCTCCAACCGCCTCCGCCTGCGAAAGATCGAGCTTACCGTTAAGATACGCCCGTAAAGTAAACTCCCCGCCCCCAGCCATCCGACAGTGCCTGAGAACCTTGCCAAGAATAACCTCGCACACAACGCCCGAAGCATAAAAATGAACCTCAGCAACATCTTCACCGGTATATGAATGAGGACCGACAAACGAATAGACAGCAGCATCGACCTTAAGCCCCCTCTCTAACTCAATAGAACCAAACGAAACCCCGCGCCGATCCATCACACGAACATTACCGAATAACCCGCGAAGAACCTTACCGGTATCACTCCCGCAAACACGCAAAACAGATCGCCCAAAAACCCCATCAACCAGGGAAGCACTACTAAAAGCAGCAATAGTATCGCTCAAATCAAACATAATAAAACTTTACTTTATGACTTACAAAACAAAACTGGTGGCACCTTCAAGCGAAGCTTGTGGGTGTTTTTCTCTACGGGGTTTTGCCGCTCAATCTCCCAGAACTCTTTCAGTTCAACATGCCGGTTATCCCTCAATAAATCGTAAAGAATGTACCTATGGGTAGCGCCAGTGACAACAACCAATCGTTTACCAGTATATTCTTTGGTGGCCTTAACGATACTGTCTGCCATTCCATTCGTCCCATCACCCAACAAACAGAAACCCATTACCCCCCCGACCTGTCGGGGGGCTCAAGTAGTACAACCAACAAACTGCGTATATTCCTTTTTCCTCTTTAACAAATATGCACAGGTGCAACCCCACATCAAAACCATTATTATGATCATGAGCTTAGGTGTTTGATATTTCAAACTCATAAAAAAGGGAAGAGGCAGGCTTATGGCCGTAGGAATAAATAAAACATACCATGCTATAAAACTTTTTCGAATATAGAAAAAAATGAATGCACAGAATTCAACGAAAACCGCAATGCGCCAAACCGCGATCCAACTAAGCAAATCATTGAATAACACTGAAATGTCTTTAATATTTATAATTTTATTACAAATTCCCAGAAAGTTCATAACCAGCAAGAACAGGACAATATAGTAACAAGTTTTCAGCGGATTTTCTCTATCAGTCACTTTACATGCCTCTAAGAAAAACTAGAACCAGACACCTTTCCCTGCAAACAAATCCAACGCCCCTATCCCAAAATAAAAAATCCGCGTAATCCGCGTAATCTGCGGATAAGAAAGTTTTTTTGTTTCTAACCTTAAAACAATCTCTCTGTACCCTCTGTGGCAAAAGCTTTTAATTACCTTAGCCTCGGCCAACGGCCGAATCCTCAACTTCATCATTGGTTATTCCGTGTTGGATATTGGCTATTCAGTTTTTAAAACTTCATTATTGACTGTTCCGTGTTGAGTGTTGGCTATTCAAAAAACGCCTACGACCCACGATTCTACTGCTTAAAAAACGGCTTAGGTTTCTTCTTCTTAACTTTTCCGCCCGTCTTCTTAGTAACCGCAACAAGCCCCATGCTTTCCATCTCTTCCTTCTCCCGGATATGCTTACGAATAACAATCTGCTCGAAGACTCCGGCAAAAGTACTCGCCATAATATAAAGGTTCAGCCCCGAAGGCGCCTTGTACAAAAACACCAGCATCATGATCGGCATCATAAACATCATCATCTTCTGCTGCTGGGCCATCTGGTCGTTCTGAGCGGCCGCCTTCGAATGCGGCATCAGCTTCTGCTGAAGGAACATCGCGATACCAAGCAATACCGGCAAAAAGTTAAACGAATCCAAATGCCATCCCACGAAAGGAACCGTTATTTCCGGAAAAGTAAACAGTGCATCCTGTGCCGAAAGATCCGTGATCCAGAACGGCAGAAAACCTGCACCCCTAAGTTCAAAGTTCGCATAGATAGCACGGTAAAGAGCGATCCAGATCGGCATCTGCAAAAACATCGGAAGCACACCCATGATACCCTGTGCAGGCGATACGTTCTCGTCGCGATAAAACTGCATGGTCTGCTTTTGCATCTCGGCTCTGTTGTTCGCATACTTCTGTTTGATCTCGATCATACGAGGATGGCTCGATATCTTTTGCATCGACATCATCGAAACCTGGCTCTTCTTCGTAATAGGATGAAGCAGCAAACGAACCATCCCGACAAAGATAATGATCACGATACCGTAGTTGCCAAACGGCCCCATCATACCGTACATCCCTTTCATCAAACTGATGATACCGAACGAAAGCGGATTGATAATGCCCTCAGGACAGCAGAAGCAAGCCATAAAACTTATCGTATGTATGTAACCAAGCGCATCGTAAAGAGGGCTGTCCTTAAAAACGTTTATGTCCTTGGGCCCAAGATATATCTGAAAAGCAAAACTCTGACTGCCCCCTTTAGCAGCAAGCTCATTACTGCCCGAATACAAAACAAAACTTATTTCCTCGTCCCCGTCAGGCTTATCGGATAGGTTCTTGTCGAAATACTCCCCGCGTCCGCTCAGAAAAGTAGCACTTGCCCGATCACCTTCCTCTGGAACAGGTCGAAGTATCGCCGTAAAATACTTGTTCGTTATCGCACTCCACATAAACTTAGCACCTGCCATTTCGTGCCTCAGTTTAAACGCGTCCTTATCCCCCGACTCCGCTGCCTTCCGCAGTTTCCTCTGATCCTTCAGGCTCGACGCAACCTTGTCGTCGCTCATCAAAAAGGCCGAAACCACGCTTCGCATATCCTGCCGGCTGCCCTCGCGTTTTATCCCCGCAGGCCCCTGCAAACCAAACTGCGTCTTGATCGATTCGCCCAAAAGATTCTTAACATCAAGCAAACACTCAACATCGTAGCTGCCCGGGCTTACACGGTATGTCTTGGTAAGTCGCACCGCATCTTCAACCACCTCGCCGGAAGGGTCGCTTTTTGAGAAAGTCTTCTTAATGATCGTCGTCGAAAACTCTACCGACTGACAGCCATCCGCTTCATCGACAACCTCACCCATTTTCCACTGCAGCCGGGAAATATCGACCCCGCCCTCGCCCACAACATTAAAACTGCTGTTTGCAAGCGAATAAATTTTCCTGCCGTCATCGGCAACCGGTGAAAGCAAAACCAATTGCTGCGGATCTTTACGATCCCTGTCGTCAAACTCGCTCAAAGTCGCACGAGAAATTGCCGCCCCCTTACTAGTCAGCTCCAGCTTGAACTTAAACCCGCTGTCCGGATCATCCGAGCCAAGAGTCACTTCCCCTTCTGCTGCGTGGATCGCCGTATACTTCGAAAATATAACTTCAACTTTCTCCGCCGGCGGATCCTCTATCACATTCTCAAGTACTTCTTCACCGACAAGACTGATTACACGATCATTCTCCAGAGATGCCTCATCAAAAACACCAGACTGAAAAACCAAAACCCCGCAAACGCCGGCAAAGCAAACCAAAAAACCAATAAGAACGTTACGTACGTTCATAATAATATCCTCAAAAAGAAAAAAGTTTCTATAAGTTTTATATAAAACAACATCCCGGTTTGCCGGGATTCCTCCACTACTTCCCGTCTGCCAAACGACTGCCTTCGAAGTCTTCGATCTCTTTTACAGCGAATATCTTTTTCGCCGCCGTCTCAAAATCGTATTCAAGCCTGACGAAGTAAACTTTATTGCCGTCTACATAAGCATAGCTCGCACGGTTATCGCGATCGCGAGGCTGACCGACCGAACCTACATTGATAATAGCTTTTTCATCGCTTTCGATCGGGTAAAACTCGCCAAGTTCGTCGGGCGTATAAAAATCGGGATCTTCCAGAAAAACACCCGGAAGATGAGTATGCCCGATAAAGCATATATGTTTGGTCCGCTCAAAAATACTGAGCATCTTTGAAGGCATAGTATACACGTCATCAGGAAAAACATATTCGTTTATGGGTTTTCGCGGAGATGCATGTACAAGACTTATGTGTGCATTCACTCCGTCAAGTTTTGTCTCGAAAGTTTTTCGCATTTTCAGCGAACCAAGATAATCCCAACGCTTCGAAGCTTTTGCTTTATCGATCTCCTGTTCGATCGAAGCTCGCGTCCAGTAACATGCCTGCTCGGCCCCCGCATTGAAATTCGTTGGTTCGTAAAGAACAGCATAGTCATGGTTGCCCATAACACCAAACTCGGTTTTTTCAATGATCAGGTCAAGGCACTCATTCGGATTTGCACCATACCCGACAACATCACCAAGGCAGTATATAGTTTTGATACCGCGTTTTTCAATATCCGCAAGGACCGTTGTCAAAGCTTCGAGATTCGAATGTATGTCACTAATAACTGCAAACATAAAAAACTACCTGCAAAAAAGTATAGGGCATCTCTAATAATTGCTTTTGAGCGGCAAGCAGAAGATTTTTGCGTTCCGGCAAGGAAGACAAATCAGCCTTAGTTGAAGCTAAGGCGGCTTTTGTCTGACGCCGACCGGGATCAAAAAGATTCGCTTGTCCGCCAAAATGAATTTTTAGAAATTCCCTATAGGTTCCCTAAATAGTTAAAACTCCTGTCAAACGTATCCTTATAGCACAAATGTCAAACCAAATCCATAATTTTTACAGCTATTTCTCGTGCTGTAACTTACATGTGCTATTGAACGCGGTCCCCAATTCAAAATTGCTAAGTATAATAAACCCAGGCATTTAAATAAATCGCACTACGCAAATATCCCAGCGGCGAAGTCATTATCGAAAGGCAGTTTTACAAGTTCGCCCCCTGAGATTATATCCTCGCTTACGATCTGTATTTCATCTGCAAGATCGGCATATTGAGCGTCTATCATTGCCAGAGATATGTCACAATTCATATTTTGTGAGGGCAGCATTATTTCGGCTTTGCCGATTTCCTTATCGTCGTACTGGAGCCTGAGATTGGCGTGCTCTTTACCGATTTTCTGCGTTTTTACGCCCATCAGGACGGTTTTCGTACCCTCCGCAAGCTCTTTGGCGATTGCGTCTTTACCTAAAAAATCCTTTTCCATGTCGAGTATTTTCGCCATTTGAAGTGCCACAGGGCTGATTTTTTTGCATTGTGCGTGTTTTAAAAGTTCAAGGGGCAAAGAGGATTCCATGATAGCCGTTTTCAGCGTTTTCATGCCAGCAGGGGCGATATTTAGCCTGTCACGGTACTTTGCAAGGGCACCTGCGGCCATTGCACACGCACCCTGGGGGCACATCAATTCGACCCCGTCAACACCAAGCCATGAACCTCGTATTATTGTTACTGAGATCATGAAGAAAGACATGGTTTTGATATCGCCAGGGCTGATTTCTGTAATATCGAACGGCAAGATCGCATCGAGAGTTTCAACGGCTTTTGGACCGTAGAGGCCTAACATGCCCGTTTTTTCGGTAATATCGACGACTTGAACGGCTTCTGTGCCCGTAGACTTTGCAGCTTGATTTATCAGGCCCAGAACGAGATCTCGGCTGGTAGGGGGGGTGAAAATGTGGTAGCTATTATTACTCTGCGCAACACGTACGATAGCGGCTGCATAGCCGTTTTCATCGCAGATCATCGACCATATCCACTTGTTGTTACTGAGGTTACCGGTTTTGCCCGCAAGCAGATAGTCCAGTAATTTTTTTGCCTCAGCCCCTTTTAAAGTTATTCTGGCAAAGCTCGAGAGGTCGAAAACGGCACTGCTGGTGTGTAAACCGGTGTTTTCGGCAGCCGGATCGCCGAAATCGGCAGGGAGATCCCACCCGTCAAATTCGGCAAAGTTAGCGCCAAGTTTGTCGTGGATGGGTTTAAATGGTGTTTGTGTTGGCATTTTAAACCTTGTAATAGTAGTATTTTATATGAAAATCAGCCCTGTGTTAACCTCGTGATGTTTCAGCTTTGACATCTTTTGCCGGTAACGCCAAGAGATTACCAGATAAGTAAAGCAAAATCCAGAGCTAAAAACTTACTCGTAAGCCGTAGATTGCCGAAGGAAAACTGTTTTCCTGGGCACCTATAGAATGGCTTTTCAATTGTCGCCGGGGTTAAATTTTGCAATAGAAACTGCGGAAAATACGTCTAATTTATGATAAATAACGAAAAGTGATGCGATCATATGTTTTTTGAGTAAATTTAAATTTTTACAGGGAGTTTGCTATGAAAAAAACAAAAAATATCCCAGCGTTGATGTTCTTAGTAATTCTGGTGCCGCTGGTCTTTGGCGATGTCGAATTTCCATCTGCTGTTTCGAGCAATACGGTTTATATCAAAAGCCCGGATAAGAAGGTGGTCACTAAAGTCTGGGCAGACAAAGATGGCCATCTGATGATGCAGGTTACCCGTAATTACACAACGGTCCTGAAGCCGTCCCGGTTAGGCATCATTGTTGACGGAAAAGATCTCGGCAGTAAACCGGTTATCGAAAACAGAAAAAAATATTCGGTTGATGAAACCTATCCATGGAACGGCAATCACTCCATTGCCGTCAATCGCTGCAACGGCACGAAAATCGCTTTAAGGACTGTCGGTTTCAAATGGCTTCTGGATGTTCGCGTATATAACGATGGAGTTGCTTTCATGTATTCGTATGATGCCGGAAAGAAGACGTTGTTCGGCGGCGAATCAACAGTTTTTTCCTTCGATGATTCGCTGCGGGCCAGGTATATGCGTTACAGATTATCCGAAGAAAGCAGGATTTATGCCGGAGGCGTAACGGAGATATTTGACAACAAAACCAAGCTGACTATGCCGCCGCTGCTTTTGTATCCTGAAGACATGTCTTGCTACACAGCCGTTCTTGAAGGGGGCGGGTTCAATTTTCATGGATATGCCCTGGAAGCTCTCGGAGCGGGTGATTTCAGTGTTGTTTATGCCGAGAAGCCCGATGGATGGGAGATCGACGGGCCCGTCGCTACGGCATGGAAAATTATTTGTACTGTTGACACTCTTAATGAACTGGTAAATTCTGATCTCGTCGCCAATGTCTGTCCTGCGCCTGATCCCGAACTTTTTCCAAAAGGTTTGAACGAGGAATGGATCAAGCCCGGCAAGTCCACCTGG
>DAOVIC010000117.1 GCA_030671565.1 Anaerohalosphaeraceae bacterium | reverse complement strand
GTGGGAACTATGCCCCAGGCAAGCGAACCGCCTCGTTGCAGAAAAGCGGCGATCGCGTCTGAATACTTAGATATGGTGTGACCGAAACCATACGCGTCAAAGCTGATTATATCCGCTCCGGAATCTATCAGCATGTCCCATTGAGTACCGCCGCAGCAATGGATACCTGCAACGGCCTTCGACGCATGGATCGCTTCGATTGGCTCTGAAAGCAAACTGATCACATCAGCTCGCGATACCGATGAATATGCCGAACTTTCGAACAAGGCCAGCACAGGCTCGTCGAGAAAGCAGATGACGGTTTCGGCGAAGGGGCTGAACTTTTGAATTTGCCAGCGGCATTTCATGGCGACAGCTTTTGTTATAATATCCCTGAAGGTTTTGTTGTTGTAAATGCGGTTTCCGTTCTCGTCGGTTACAGTAAGCGCAAAGCTGCATGGACCGACCGTTTGAACTTTGACATACTGCAATTTTTCCGGTCGTGATTTCAGTTTTCGTTCGAGTGCGTAGATTCCTCTTGAGTATTCGTCGCTGATAGCCAGTTGCGAGCAATCACCGCTGCCGGCCCCCGGGCCCATTGACGCTTTATAAAGAGCGTCAAATTCATTACATTCTTTTGATGGATCGCCGGAGGTGTCGAAATATACATTCTTTTTTTCGAGATTGAAATTTATGCGGGGCAGACCTTCGCTGTACTGGGCGGTCATTTGTTCTTTTATGCTGATTTTGGGCAATTGGGGCCAGAAGGGGACATCGCTAAAATATGTCAGGGCAAGGTCGACAGCCTCCTGAGGATCCAGAAACGGTACACTTCCAATTGCCATAGCAGTGAATTTTGGTTCGAGCTGCATCGCAAAACCTCCATTGAACATACCGAGATTTAGTTTTCGTCTGATAATCTTATTGCAGAATTTGGGCTAATTTGCAAGTTTTTTGTCCATTAGAGCACAGATTTTTGTTTATTAAGCGGCTTTTCGTCGGTTAAGTCGTCCTTTTTTTAGGCCGAAATATTACAGGCTGATTGCGGGTTTTTGCCAGTCCGAATAGCGGGCATCTTTGAATTCAAGGCGATGATATGAGCGAAACACAGTTTTTTAATGCGATAGGGATAGAAACACAGTCATTTGATGTGATTTTTATTACGAATCAGCCAGCAATTCCCATGCAGGTTGGCGGAATGCTCCAGGATGAGGGGTATCGCTGGGAAAAAATCACTGTCAAAACGTTCATTGACCATATCGATCAGCTCGGAATTATCGGAACTGCGGTTCTGGATACCACCGAGATCGACAATTCGCAAAAAGAGGCTTTGTATGAATGTATCAAAAAGATCGAACGATCCAGCATCGCAACCATTCTGCTTAATAACCATATCGACTTTCCATTTGCAGAGTTCTCTTTGGCGGCAGGTTTGAGGTCGGCATCGATGGATGAGCTTTTGGCAAGGCTTGAAACGAATATTAAGTCTCAGAAAGATCTGTTACAGAAATGCCAGGAGCCTACGCTTACTGAAAAAAAACTTGCAGCCGAAACTACCGAACAGCTTAAATTGGCAGGGCAGGTTCAGCGGGATTTTCTCCCCACGCAATTGCCCGACTGTGGTAATATTCGATGGCAATCTGTGTACCAGCCTGCCGATTGGGTTTCCGGTGACATATATGATATTACCAGGCTCGACGAACAGCATATCGGTTTTTATGTTGCTGATGCGGTGGGGCATTCCATGCCAGCTGCGCTGCTGACTATGTTTTTAAAGCAGGCGATCGCGATGCGTCAGACGAGAGGCAATGATTACCAGATATTTGTTCCGCTTGAGGTGGTAAGAAAACTTAACGCAAGGATGGTTGCTGAGAGCCTAAGGGGCGGTCTGTTTATAACATGCTGTTACTGTCTTCTCAATATTCGAACGCTGCAAATGACGTACTGCAGGGCAGGGCATCCATACCCAATCCTCATCAGGAAGGGGCAACCGCCCAAACAACTGCAAAGTCAAGGCGGACTTATCGGGGTTTTCCCGGAAACACACTTCGAACAGGAGACCGTTCAGCTCCAGCACGGCGATAAATTGCTTATCTATTCAGACGGTGCTGAAAATGTTGTAGGTGGATTTGATGAGAAAAACGAGTTTATCTTTTCTGAGGAATTCCGTTCCATCACACATTTGCCGCTTGACAGCATGATGCAGTCATTCGGTCTGCTCGCTAAGAACAGCTATGTTTCGCCACAGGAAGTTGACGATGTTACAGCGGTAGCGCTGGAAATAATTTAATCGGCGATTGCAGGAAGTTTCTGCCTGAACCGTTAATTTCCTACCCCAGGTGTTTCTCGATGAAACCGGTGTCTACCTTGTTCTTGACGTAAAGATTGTGTGTCAGTATGTCAAGACATATCGGGATAGTTGTCTTTATCGGTTCGATCTTGAACTCGCGCAGGGCACGTTTCATCGTATTGATGGCTTCTTCGCGGCTGCTACTATGAACGATAAGCTTGCTTATCATCGAATCGTAATAGGGCGAGATGGTATAATCCTGGCACACATGCGTGTCCATGCGAATGCCGAATCCTCCCGGCGGGACATATTTTGTTATTTTGCCGGGACAGGGCGCAAAATCTCTTGCGGGGTCTTCGGCATTGATGCGGCACTCTATCGCAGCACCGTTTAGATGAATATCTTTTTGCCTGAGGTTTATGGGTTCTCCGCTTGCCACTTTAAGCTGCCACTTTATCAGATCCTGTCCCGTGACCATTTCAGTTACCGGATGTTCGACCTGGATCCTTGTGTTGACTTCGATAAAGTAAAAGTCCATGTTCTTATCGAGGAGGAACTCAACCGTTGCGGCGCCGACGTATTCGGTTTGCTTTACGAGTCTCAGTGCGGACTTGCAAAGTGTTTCTCTTGTTTCATCATCAAGGATGGGACATGGCGATTCTTCGATAAGTTTCTGGTGCCTTCTCTGGATGGTACAGTCACGCTCATAAAAGTGCAAAGCATTGCCGGCATTGTCGGTCATGACCTGGACTTCGATGTGTCTTGGTTCGAGGATAAATTTTTCCATAAAGAGACAGCCGTTGTTAAAACAGGCCTCGGACTCTGCTTTTGCGGCATAAAAAGCACCGTGCATGCTGATGTCGTTATGAACGACACGCATTCCGCGTCCGCCGCCGCCTGCTGCGGCCTTTAGTATCACGGGGTATCCGATCTTGTTGGCAAGTTTGATCGCTTCGGTCTCGTCTTTTATTTCACCTTCCGAACCGGGCACTATGGGTACCCTGGCTTTTTTGGCGATTTCACGTGCTTCGACCTTATTACCCAGGTTTCGCATCGCTTCGGGGCTTGGGCCGATGAAAGCTATGCCGCAGTCCCTGCATACTTCGGCGAAATGATCGTTTTCTGCGAGGAATCCGTAACCGGGGTGGATGGCTTCTACGTCGGTGATCTCGGCAGCACTGATTATTCTTGGAATATTCAGATAGCTGTCTGTTGCACTTGCAGAACCTATACAGACAGCTTCGTCTGCGAGCTTAAGGTATTCGGCATCTTTGTCGGCTTCGGAAAAGACGGCGACGGTTTCGACGCCAAGCTCTTTGCAGGCGCGAATTATCCGCAGTGCGATTTCACCTCTGTTGGCTATAAGTATTCTTGTAAACATAATGATACCACGATTGTAATATTCTATTTTTTATTGACGATCAATTGTTGGGCTGCCTGGCCGCTAGTCTGGTTTGACCTTGAAGATCGCCTCGCCGAATTCCAGCGCCTTACCTGGTGCACATAATAGCTCGGTGATCGTGCCAGAGACTTCTGACCTTATCTCGTTCATGACCTTCATAGCCTCTATGATGCAGACTACCGTCTCGGGCCCTACCCTGGTTCCTATCGATACGAAAGGATTGGCGTCGGGGCTTGGAGCGGAATAGAAAGTCCCCACCATCGGGGATTTGATTTCAACAAGGTCGCTTTCCTCTGCCTGTTGCGTGCTTTCCACAGCCGCTGCTCCTGGTGCCGGTGCATGCATCATCGGAACCTGTGTCATTACCGGTGCTGCAGCCTGGGGACGTTTAAGGGATATCTTCTTGTCGCCGTCTTTAAGCTCTATTTCGACAAGGTCCTTATCTATCATCAACTCGATGAGTTCTTTGACTTTTTTCAGATCCATCTCGTTTTTCTCTGCCATGTGGCATTCCTTATTTCTAACAGAATGTTCGTATTGTGATCACGATCGCGTTTTCCCGTTTGTCGCGGGTAATCCATGTTACAATCTAAAGTTTTCTTTTCACTCGCGGGAATTTACTACCCTAAAGGGTATGAATTCGGATGTAAGTATAGTTATAGAATCACTTTTTGCAAGGGTTTAGTTAGGAGTTAAAGCGTTGCTTTGTCCTGAGTGTGTATTAATCGCTATTTTTTTGGCGATTATCGGGTAAAACGGCCAAAATAGCTTATTTTTCGAGTTCTATGAGGTCTTTGTAAGTCTGCCTTTTCCTGATTATCGTGTACTTATTTCCGTCGACAAGCACTTCTGGAAGCTGCGGTCTGGAATTATAATTACTGCTCATGGTGTACCCGTATGCTCCTGCGGTAAATATTGCCAGAAGCTCGCCCCTTTCTACCGGTGCCAGCGACCGTCCCTGTGCCATGAAGTCTGCGCCCTCGCAGATGGGTCCGACAATATCAACTACTTCGGTGCCGTCCATGGAAAGCTCTTTTTTCCGTTTTGTCGGAACGAATGCTTCCTCGACGGCCGCAGGCCAGATGAAATGGAATGCTCCGTAGAGAGGAGGACGCAGCAGGTCGTTCATGCCGGCATCGACGATGACGAATTTCTTTTCGCCGCCCTTTTTAAGGTATAGCACTTTCGTAACCAGGATAGCACCGTTGGCTGCGATACTTGCGCCGGGTTCCAGGATCAGTTTCAGGTCCTTGCCTTTTAGCAAGGGGACAATGTTCCTGGCATAATGAGCCGCCGTCGGAGCTGTAGCAGTTTCGTAGTCTGCACCGTATCCGCCGCCAAGGTCAATGGTGTCGATCTTGAAACCGTCACTTCTGAGTTGGTCGATCAGTACGAGGGTCTTTTCGATGGCTTCGACATACGGGTCGACGGTTTTGCCTGCCGAGCCCAAATGGACATGAATAGCGCATAAATCAACGGTGTCGTTATTTCCGTACTTTGCAAAGACCCGGCGTGCTCTTTCGATGTCGACACCGAATTTCGACTCCTTCTTGCCTGTCGTCGTATGTTTATGCGTTTTGGGGTCCACGTCGGGATTGACTCGCAATGCAGCTTTGGTTTTGTTACCGCTTTTTTTGGCAAGCTTGATAATGTTTTCCAGTTCGGCTTCGGATTCGATGTTGAAATATCCGATCTGTGCGTCAAGTGCTTCGAGGATTTCGGCGTCGGTCTTGCCGGTACCTGCATACACGACCTTGGACAGATCGGCACCGGCTTGTTTGGCGCGGTAAAGCTCTCCGCCGCTTACGATGTCGAAACCGCTTCCAGCCTGGGCGAGGAATTTTAGAATATTGATATTGCTGCATGCCTTTATGGAATAGCAAATCGTGGTGTCAAGTTCGGCGTAGGCCTCCTGCATTTTGGTAAGATGGGCGAGAAAAGTCGCCTTGCTGTATATGTAAACCGGTGTACCGACCTCTTCGGCGATTTTTGAAACAGGTACGTCTTCGGCGAAAAGTTTTCCGTCTATATAGTCAAAT
>DAOVIC010000201.1 GCA_030671565.1 Anaerohalosphaeraceae bacterium | reverse complement strand
GGCGATGCTAAACTGTATGGTGTTTTTTCTTGATGACAGACAAAACCGTATCGTTGAGGCGGCATTGGAAGAAGCTGTCGATCCGGGGGCTAAGGGCACGAGAGCGCAGAAGAGGGCCTGGGCGGTTGTGGAGATACTTAGAGAAGCAAAAAGAAAAGGCGAATAGCCAACACTCAACACGGAACAGCCAATGATGAAGTTTTAAAAACTGAATAGCCAATATCCAACACGGAATGGTCAATGATGAAGGGGTGGGGTCGGCTTTGCCGATGGTAATTTTTAAACGTTAAATGAAACAGAGGAGTAAGAAAGATGAAGGGTAAACGAAAAAGTCAGCTTAGTCGTAAACAGCTTGCTTTTGTTAATGATCTTTTTGACGGTAAGCTTAACGAAGATAAGTGTCTTGCAAAGCATAACATTTCTACGTTGGTGTATCGGCGCTGGCTTGGCAGTGAGGTTTTTTCGAGCGAGATCGCTTTTCGTATCGACGCTGCCCGTCGTCAGAGTATTTTGATCGTCGCCAAGTATGCGCCGGTGGCGGCGCTGAAGCTTGTGTCTCTTGCGGATTCAGGGAAGGGAGAGACGTCGCGTAAGGCTTGTCTGGATATAATTCAGATGCCGAACAGAGCGTCTAACGGGCAGGATGTTGTCGAGCAAAAGGAAACCGAGCTGAGTTTGTCCGCTGGTACGGCAAGGCGAGTACTTTCAGCATTGGCCAATAAGGAGGAGCAGGAGAAATGAGAGGGGAAATTAAATTAACCGCAGACAGTTTTGGTCATGCCGGTCGGGTTTATTCTGCGCTTCGCAAGAGTTTGCCTTCCAGCCGGGATGATCTTCGTAATTATGTTAAGGTTTTTCTCGGTATCGATGTTCCGGATGTTTCGCTTTGCGAGGGTCATTCTTCTCCGATGGATTATCTCTGGCACTGCTTTAGCGGGGACTTTCCGTTCGGAACGCAGCGTGCTAACGGCGATGCTGTTGTGTGGGCCAATCGTGCGGGCGGTAAGACTCAGCTTGGTGCGATCGCAACTCTTTTGGATTGTATTTTCAAGGCAAATTGTCAGGTTCGAATTTTGGGCGGATCGCTTGAGCAGTCCTCACGAATGTACGAATACCTGGCGGGTTTTGTCGCAGAGGGGTATGAGGATATGCTTTCCGGGGTGTTTCGCAAAGGGAAATGTCAATTTGTAAACGGTTCGGCGGTGCAGGTTTTGACGCAATCGTCGAAGAGTGTTCGCGGGACTCATGTTCATAAGCTTCGATGCGATGAGGTTGAGTTGTTCGATCCTGCGGTGCTCGAGGCGTCTAGGTTTACGACTCAGAGCAAGAACGATATTGTCGCGGCGATGGAGACGATAAGTACGATGCATCGTCCGTATGGATTGATGCAGGAGGCGGTGACGGCAGCGGGTAAAGACGGGGTTCCGGTTTTTAAGTGGTGTATGTGGGAAGTTATCGAGAAGTGCCGGGGGCGTTCGTGCTCTCAGTGTGCTTTGGACGGTTACTGTCAGGGAAAGGCTAAGCGTGCGAAGGGTTATCTTTCGGTAGACGATTGTATTACTCAGATGCGTCGTGCGAGTAAGGCGGGGTTCGAGTCTGAGATGCTTTGTATGAGGCCGAGTACAGATCGGCTTGTTTTTGCGGAATTCGATCATGGTATCCATGTCCGGCAAGTCGATTACGATCCTTCGCTTCCTTTGTATCGTGCGATCGATTTTGGTTTTGTCAATCCTTTCGTATGCCTTTGGATACAGGTCGATGAAGACGGGTGCGTTCGTGTTATCGACGAGTATATCCGGCGGCGAGCAACTATCGATACGCATGGGGAGGAACTGAAATTGCGTACACCCTGCCGTGAAGAACGGGTTACCAGGACATATTGCGATCCGGCTGGGGCGGGTGTGAACGATGTGACGGGGACGAGTCCGGTTGCGCAGCTAAGGGCGATGGGGATACGTATACGGTACCGGCGAAGCCAGATACTTGAGGGGATCGAGCTTGTTCGCAGAGCGATACGAAGCGGTGACGGAAAGAGCCGGCTGATGATAAGCCCGCAATGCGTTCGACTTATCGAGGCGATGGAGTGCTATCATTATGC
>DAOVIC010000081.1 GCA_030671565.1 Anaerohalosphaeraceae bacterium | reverse complement strand
CAGCAAAAAAAGGCATAAAAAAAACCCGGCCAACTGACCGGGTTTTTTTATGCTTGCCAATTTCGAGTTGTTTTCGAAATTTATTTTTTCTTCGCGGTTTTCTTGCGAATTGGTTTCAGTCCCGCTGCTCTCCGCAGCTTGTTTGCCATATCGGTCTTTTCCCATGTAAAGCTGTCGACGTTACGACCGAAGTGCCCGTTCCTTGCGGTCTCTGCATAAACAGGGCGCCTGAGTTTTAGGTGGTTGATGATCCCCTTAGGTGTCAGAGGGAAGAGCTCTTTTACGAGGTCTTCGATTATCTTTTCATCTATTTTTGCGGTCCCTTCGGCATCGATAAGAACACTGATAGGCTCGGGAACTCCGATAGCATACGAAAGCTGAACCTCGCAGGCATCGGCAAGATCGGCTGCCACAATATTCTTTGCGATATATCGCGCCATGTAGCTGGCACTTCTATCCACTTTTGACGGGTCCTTACCGCTAAAGGCTCCGCCGCCATGGCTTCCTCGTCCGCCGTAAGTATCGACGATGATCTTGCGTCCGGTAAGACCGCAGTCACCCTTGGGCCCGCCAACAACAAATCTGCCGGTCGGATTTACGTGGATGACCATGTTCTTATCCACGAGCCGCTTCGGAAGCGAAGGCATGATAACTTTTTCGATGATCTGCTTACGCAACTGACGATGTTTCACGTCCTCGGTATGCTGTGTTGAGATAACAACCGTATGGATCCGCCTGGGCTTGCCCTTGTCGTCGTATTCGACGGTAACCTGGCTTTTACCGTCCGGACGAAGCCATTTAAGTTTTCCGGTTTCACGGACACGCGTAAGCCTGTCGGTAAGCTGATGCGCAAGATAGATAGGAAGCGGCAAAAGCTCCTTCGTGTCCTTGCAGGCGAAGCCAAACATCAGTCCCTGGTCGCCGGCACCTTGTTCGCTGTGCAGGCCTGCTCCTTCAGTTACTCCCTGAGAGATATCCGGGCTCTGGTTGTCAAGTGCCACGATCACTGCACAGTTCTCGCTGTCAAAACCGATATGAGGATCGGTATAGCCTATAGCTTTGATCCGTTCGCGAACAACGGCGGGGATGTCGACAATCGCTTTCGTTGTGATCTCGCCTGCAACGATCGCCATTCCTGTTGTAACCATAGTCTCGCAGGCAACGCGGCTGTTCGGGTCCTGTGCAAGCATCGCATCGAGAACACTGTCCGATATCTGATCGGCAACTTTATCGGGGTGACCGCCGGTTACCGATTCACTTGTGAAAAGATGGGACCGGTTTTGACGTGAACTTTTAGTCTTATCAGACTTTTTCTTTGGCATCAAATTTCTCCTTGTTATTTCATTGTAAAACTAAAGGGAACCCTCTAAACGCTACAAATTAGCTGTTTGGATAGCACAAATCAATGATTAAATGCTGCCCCAAAAAAATTTTATTAGATTATTTATTAGCTTTCCCGTTAAGGGACCAGTCAAAAACCATGTAACTTATTCGGTACTCTTCGCCCTGAAGATACCTCACGTCAGAATCAGAGACATAGTACGACAAAAAGTTCAGGTATGCCCGAACATCGTCTTTCTTGTCTCTGTAACGCTTTATTTGGGCATATTCTGAATTTAGAAAAACTTTTTCATAAAGTTTGAATACGCTTGAAAGGTGAACGATCTTTTTTTGCCTGTCGATCAAAAAATTGTCGGGCTTTTGGAAAAATTTCTCGATCCGATCTTCCAGTTGAGCGTCGAGATTTGCACCGGTGTATATTTCGTTTCTAAGCATCGGGCTTGACGCACTCGCATATGACAAAGCGAAGCACAGCCTTGGATCCTTGAACTTATTTAGCATGTCCTGCTCGATCTCACTGATCGAATACCAAAAGCTGGCGACTTTAAAGAACGTCTTTTTCCTTCCGCCTGGAATGTGCTTGATACTGTCGAAAGGATAGTGGGGAGTAAGCCAGATACGCTTCTTTATCGGGTAGTTGTCCACGATCAGTTTCATTGTCAGGATGTTATGAGCGTTTATCAGGAAAGCCTTTTCTTCATTTTCGCTCTTGAACGATACGAGGGTATTTGCGCTTAGATCTCCAAGTTCCTGTGATGCCGAAATCAGATCGCGTCTTTTACGTTTAAGCGTGCGATAGTCAACATTTCCGTCCTTGTCGACATATGTTTTCAAAATTTTGTCATAGCTCCTGTTGAAAACTTCCAAAGGAAGCAGCTGCTTATCCTGCTCCTTGTCCTCGCTTACAGCCGCTTGGTCGGCAGTTTCCTCTTTTTGCTCTGTACTATCTGTAAGAGGTTCCGTTTCCACCGCTTCTTCCAAAGGTACTTCGATCTCGACGGGATCGGCAGGCAATTGCGCTGCCCCTATCTCTTCGCTTAGCCGTAACTCAAGCGGCTCACTTGATTGGTCGGAAGCGATCTCTTTCTCTAAAACTTTTATGATCTCGTCTGTGCTGACAGTTAAGGATGATATTTCTTCCTCAACCTCCTGCACCTCGTTTTTCCGTTCCGGCTCACAAGAACAAAAACAAACAAGGATACAGCACGACAAAATTGCCGCCAAAAATTTATTCATAATAAATATATCGTATTTAATATGGGTGTACTGAAAAACTGTTCGCTTGCGGCAAAAAAAGCGTTTGCCGGAAGCTTACGGTTATACGTAATGGTTAAATTGCAAATTATTCAGAGTGCTCATATAGTTATCCCAAAGGGGATTAAGTATGATCCCGTTTTCACAATGATAGTGATATTGTGCGTTTTTTCAAACTGAAAAAACGATTCATGGTATTTTTGACGCGCCAAAAACCATTTATTGTCAATTTTTAGCCTTTACCCCCCTGCTCGGCTCTCAATATCACACTTGCTACATTTCTGAATTTTAGCCAAATTTGTTCGTTTTTTTGCAGTTTTTCCCAAAAATGCCCGAAACCATCATTTATACCGACCAAAATCTGGGCAAGAATTATGGGTTTACAGGTCTTTAAAGAAGTCTCACGGCAGGCGATTTCGAAACCTCAGGAGTGAATTTTAATAAAATGCCGGTGTTTTTGAGACGTTTAATTGGCCGTAAAAGCGTAACCTGCTTGACATCGTCCTCTCGTTCGGGTAGTTTTAGTACTGTGTCCCTGATAAAAATCAGGATTAGCTGGCTGCAATCAGCCATCCGCTGTGTTCGGCTCCATCGGCAATGCTGCAACATTGCCTGCTTCGCCGGCCTTGCGGCTGACTAATTGAGCTGGCGCTGAATCCAGAATTTTACAGGGGACAAAGCACTAGATAAACTGTGTATAGTGGGAATTTGTGGCGGTTTTTGTAGGGGTAAAGGTTATTATGGTTAAAATGGGCAAATTAGTCGTATTTACAATTCTGGCTTTTGTTGTATTGCCTTATACAGACGCTTTAGGTCTTGATACGGCAAATATGGAACAGGTGCAGAAAAATATCGCCGCCGCTTCAGGGCGGGTCACCTCGAATGACCAGGCGATCATGGGTGATTTTGTCGCCGAAGGACTGCAGGAGATCCTTTTTGTAGAGAGCAACATCGAAATAGCTGAAATACGTGCCCAACTAGCCAGTTTCGCCGGATCCGCCCAACCAAGTGAGTATTCGCTTGCCTACATACGGATAATGGAAACCGAGATACCAAAAGTACTTACTGAGGTCGCACGTCTGGAAACCTCGGACAAAAAAACTGCCGCCGAACTGAACTTGATGGTACTTATTGCTCAATTGAAAAGTTCGGATCTGGCAACCTACGCCCTGCCGTTTATCTCCCACAAAAATGCCGGGGTAAAATACTGGGCCGTAAAAGCCATCGCCAACAAATCTATTGCAGAGCAGTTGGACTCGACCATAACCGGCGATGAGGATTTAAAAGCGAAAATAACTTCGTCGCTTATGCCAATTATGACAGAAGATGTCCCCGCCGTGATCCTCGACACCATAGTCGATTTTGCGGCAAACTTAAAAGGTTCACATGGCAGGGACCTGATCAAGAAAATATGTATTTTGCGATTAAACGCCTACGCGGACTGGACGGTAAAGTACGAACTTATGGATGCCGGGCTGTTAAACACTATGGCCAATCAGATCGCCGCGTTAGAAGATGATCAGCGGGAGCGGGCCGATCTTGCACGAATGTTTGCACAGCTTTATTCATATGTTATGCAGCGGTTCATCCTCTCAGACGAAATGCTCGATGAACCTGTCAAACAAAATCTCATCGGTGTGATGCTGGATGTCGAGGAGAAGGGTCTTAGCAAACTGCTGGGCAGCCGTCAGATCGATATCAAGAAGGCCGTCAACGCAATGAGACGCGACCCGGATGCCCTTCAAAGGAAACACGACGCAATATTCGGCAGTACCAAACGACCGGGACAGATTACATATGAACTCAAATTTAATTACGGTACCTCCCCGGAGGGGGCACCTCTGACTTATCCAAAAGAACTCAAGGTCCTGATCGCCCCGGATGGCCAGGCCGAGACCATGGAATAAATAAAATCGCTGCGCTGTACTGACACGGATGTCTTGGTGGCAAAGCTAAAATTATCAGACACGGAGGTTTGATAAGTGAAAAACAGTTGGGGAACATTTACGTTCTTTCTTTTTGCCTTTTTGCTGCTGATACTCGCGCTTCAATTAAGCCTCATTTCAAGCTCTTGCCGACTCAATGATCGATTTGGCGAACTGCTCTCTAAACTGGAAAACATTGGTTCGGCTGCCTCTGCCGTATCTCAGCGCACAGTCCGGGCTGATGACACCGAAAGCTATCCCGGAGACGAAGGCGATTGGCGGATATGGGCCTTTCACGTTGAACCAAGGACTCTCAATCCGCTTTCGGTCGAGCGTGACATATATACTACCTGGATCACTCAGCTCGCTATTTTCGAGCCTCTTTTGGAGTACGATTTTGATACGTTGAAGTTGAAACCACACCTTGCCAAAAGTTACGACATATCCGATGACGGCCTTGAGATAACTTTCACACTTCGCGATGACATACATTTTTCCGATGGTAGCCCCATTACCACCGACGACATTATCTTTACATACGAATCGATAATAAATCCCGAAGTCGATGCAGCCGATCTGGCAAACCTTTTTATCGATGTCAAAGAAGTTGTCAAGGTCAGCGACAGGGTCGTGAAATTCGTCATGAAGCAGGTTTATTTCAAATCTCTCGAAAACGTTTCGTTCTGGGATGTCGGCATACTTCCAAAGCACATTTACCAGTTCGAAGATGCGATGGAGTTGAACAATCGCGTATCCGACCCCATCGGCAGCGGGCCGTATGCCTTTGAGAGTTGGCAGGTAGGTAAAGAGATAGTCCTGCGCCGCAACGAAAATTACTGGGGTAAAAAACCCAAACTCAAAAAGGTTATCTACCGGTTTATCTCCAATGATGTTGCCCGGCTTCAGGCGTTGAGGAGCCATGAGATCGACATGGTTCGTCCCACGGAGGAACAGTTTGCCGATCTAACTGCCGAAGAGGGTTTTCAGGACGAATTTCACTGCCTCGCTTACTGGGCACCTCAGGTTCCCTTCTATTACATGTGCTGGAATCAGGACACGGCTTTCTTTTCCGACAGAAGGGTGCGGCTTGCCATGACCCATATCGTCGATCGCGAAAAGATCGTATCCTCGCTACTGAAGGGCAATGCCAAGGTCGTCACCGGTTCGTTTTACGTCAACAGCGAGCAATACGACAAGACAATACAACCCTGGCCGTATGACATCGACAGGGCAAAACAACTTCTCGACGAAGCAGGGTGGATCGACACCAACGGCGACGGTATCCGCGATAAGGACGGCAAGAAGTTTTCGTTTGAATTTACCATCCCAAGCCGCAACATTTATTATTCACGTCTGGGTAAAATGCTCAAGGATTCGGCAGCGAGGGTCGGGATAGAGGTCATTATCGATCCGGTCGAATGGTCAATACTTATGGTCAAAGTAAACGACCGTAAGTTTGAGGCGGTATCTATGGGATGGGGCGGCGATGTTCTCCAGGATCCTTACCAACTGTGGCATTCATCGCAGATCGGAAACCGCGGGGCAAATTACGCCGGCTTTAGAAATGCCGAGGCCGATGCGATCATCGAAGAAGCCCGCCGGACACTTGATGAGGATAGACGAACAGAACTTTATCATAAGTTTCATGCCATATTGCATTACGAACAACCGTATACTTTCCTTTATACAAGGCCGATATTCAGAATCGTTGACAACCGATTTAAAAATACAAATATATATCCATTAGGACTAAATTATTTTGAGTGGTACGTACCTAAGTTACAACAAAAATACAAATAAACTTAATTTGATCGAACGGGTGCTGATATGAATAATCGTTCCGGATTATCGATGTTTATACTGTTTCTGTTTTTGGCAGCGATTATAGCCATCCAGATACTGTCAATGATACAAATGGACAGGCAGTACGAACACCTAAACAGAGTAATAAAGGCAGTAGAAAACATCCGTGTTGTAAGTTCGGCTGGGCCTTCCCGGTCTACCTCGTCATCCGAAGAAGAGTATCCCGGTGTTGACGGTGACTGGCTTGTAAGACATGTACCAGATGAACCGCCGACTTTGAATCCGATAGTTGTTCAGGGTACAATTTCAACAAATAATGTGGTTGTTGGAAATGTATTTGAAAGGTTATTCGAATATAATCTTGAAGTCGATAAGGTGGACTTTGTTCCACATCTTGCGGAAAAGATGGAGATTTCCGAGGATGGCCTTGCGGTAACGATATATCTGCGTGATGATGTTTATTTTTCAGATGGAGTGAAATTGACCGCAGATGATGTGATATTTACCTATAATACTATAATGGACCCAGGGGTTGATGCTGCTAATCTTCGAAACTACTACAGCAATTTCAAGAGTGTGGGAAAGATCAATGAAACAACCGTAAAATTCAGTTTTAAGGAACTTTACTGGAAGACGCTTGAGTCTGTTGGAATATTCGAAGTACTGCCGAAGCATATATATGAGTACGACGATCCGGAGGAGTTTAATGGCAATAGAACCGATCCTGTTGGAAGCGGGCCCTATGTTTTTGATAAGTGGGATGTTGGTCAACAGATAGTTCTTAAGCGGAATGAAAACTATTGGGGTAAAAAACCCAGGATAGAACGGCTTGTTTTTCGTATTATAACTAATACGAAAGCAGCTCTTCAGGCTTTGCGAGTCGGTGAGATCGACGTGATGGAACCCAGTGCCGAACAGTTTGCAGATATGGCCGATGATACCGAGTTTCAGAAGGAATTCGACGCGAAAATGTACTGGGAACCTTCTGTGCCTTATTACTATATTGGCTGGAATCAGGATAGGGTGCTTTTCAAGGATCAGAAGGTCCGTCTTGCGATGACTTATCTTGTTGACAGGGTTGCTATAGTCAATCATCTTATGAAAGGAAATGGGGCGGTAGTAAGCGGACCCTTTTATATATACGGTGCACAAAATAATCCGGATGTCAAGCCATGGCCCTTTGATGTCGAACGGGCAAAAGAATTGCTCGATGAAGCAGGGTGGGTCGATACCAATGGCGACGGGATACGGGATAAGGATGGCGTAAAATTTTCCTTTAAACATGCTTACAGTACAGGCAGTAATCTTACCGAACAGTTGGTAAAGATGTTTAAAGAGTCCGCCTCAAAGGCAGGTGTAGATGTCCAGGCAAGTCCATTCGAGTGGTCAGTACTCATTCAACGGGTTACGGATAGCGATTTTGATGCTGTGACGCTTGGGTGGGGCGGGACGATCGAGAGTGATCCGTTCCAGATATTCCACTCTTCCCAGATTGCCGATAGAGGAAGTAACCGTACGGTATACAACAGTCCTGCTGCCGATGAACTGATGGAAAAGGCCAGGCGGATGATGGACGAGGAAAAACGCTATGAGCTTTATCATCAACTCCATAGCGTTCTTCACAGGGAACAGCCTTATACATTTCTTATGACCAGACCTACTTTTTTGTTTATTCATAAGAGATTTGAAAATGTGATATTGCATAAACTTGGGGTAAATTCACATGAGTGGTATGTTCCGAAAGAAATGCAGAAATACTAACGAGTAACGATTAGATCATGACTAATTATATAATCAGGCGATTGTTTTTGATGATCCCGACT
>DAOVIC010000077.1 GCA_030671565.1 Anaerohalosphaeraceae bacterium | reverse complement strand
GCTTTTGTTATATGCCGCTAATTAAAATTCTGGCCACAAAAGAAATTATCCCCAAAACACAACCCTCCTCACCTAACGACCTTCAAACAGACTGTTTCGGCCAAAAGCCGATTTAATTTTTGATCTCTGATTCTTCTTTCCCCTGCCATTCCGTTTGCATTCGTTCTACGACACGCTCAGCGGCACGGTTTACAGCTACTCTTACAGCATATTCAAAGTCCTGCCCCACAAACGATGAGAAAGTTGCCGATGCCTCGACACTTTCATTGTCGACAAACAACTGACCGGTCTTCAGGTCTTTCCAGCTAAAATTAACCGTAACTCGCGCATCGCTTTCGAACGCACTGCCGGTTTCTCTTTCATAGCTTAGTGTGCCCTGGCCAATAGAACTGATCTGTCCGCTTATGACACTGTCAGCAAGGTTCCTGTCGGATACTATCTTATAAGGGGTTTCGGACTCGATACGTTTCGCGATCGCATCGGTAAGAGCATACTCATGACCCCTGCGTAAACTGCGGCTGTCGAACATCTCGACATACACCGTTGAAACCGTTGCAGGATACATCCAGCTGTGCGAGTAACCACACCCGCTTATTACCAGCGTTATGGGCAATATCAGGTATAAAACCGTTTTTCTGAGAAAGACACTCATAATCATTCGCTCATAAATAATATATTTCTTTTTATCGTATCAGATGTTTGCATTTATTTCCACATGTCTTTGGCGTATGTCGCACCGAACCAGCTATCGAAAAATTTATTTGCTGTATCGAATGCTTTTCGCGGTAGTTTTTTCTTTGTCAAATCATCGGTTTTACCCGTTTTTATGACCAAAAGCCGTGTTTTTGCAGATTCGGCAGCTTCGCTGTTTGGCCATTTCTGTATTATGTAATCGTAATAGAGTTTTGCGGCGTGAACATTTTCCGCATTTTCGTAATGAAAACCAACGGTGTATTCCTTTTCGGCAAGCTTTTCATCGATCGCTGATATCTTTGTGTCGACGTTTTTTTCAATTGCTGATGAAGTGTATTCCCGCTTGTAATCATTGTAGTAAATCGTTGCAGTTACAAGGGTTGTGGAATCGTACTTACTGCCTTTGTATGCAGAATCATGCGAACTTGCCATTTGGTAAAGGGCGTTTTCGCCGATTGTTCCGGCGGGCCAAAGGTCTTTTATTTCCAGCCATGTATTTGCTGCGTCGAGAAATTTTCCCTGATTTTGATAACCTTCAGCGAGCGTTACCAGGGCCCTTTTGGAACGGGGGGAATCCTCTCCTTCGCGGTTTTCTATGCCGTGCATTATTTTGTCCGCATCTTCGTAAGCGCTTAGTTTTAATACCTTTAGGACGGTTCTTTTTTCTCCGTCGAGGAACGCTTTGGCTATTTCGAATTGCCTGTTTAGTGCTGCCGGTCGAAATGTGCTTTCCGGCCAGTTATCGAGGAAAAAGTCATATTTTCTGACTGCTTTGGACCATTTTCTTTTTGCGTAAAATATCTCGGCTTCGATAAAGGCGTCGAAAGCGTCAAGCTCGTAAGTACTTAAGTCAGAGTAGTTTAGGCGAAATTCGGCGACGGCTTTTTGGGCCGCTTCTGCCTGGCCTGTTTCTATTAATTGCTTTATTTTCGATATCTGACGCATTGAGGCACCCTGTAAGGTGTCCGGTATCTTTTGCCATTTTCCGGATCTGGACAGACGGCGGGTCTCAGGTTCTGCGCCGATGCCGGTGAAAGCGAAGATCAACGTTGCTGTAAGAACAGCTGTTATAAGGGTTTGTAATTTTCGGTGCTTCATACTGTACCTTTAAATTAACTGGTATTATTTTGGCAATTATAACCTATCGGTTTTCGGTTGCAAACTTTTTAAAATAGGGATCAAAGAGCTTATGTACTATTTCGTAAAAGTAAGCAAAACAACTGCATAAAAAGACAGAAATTTTGCACAAGAAAAGTAGACACAAAATGAAGGGTACTTGTGTATTGGAAGACTCTAAAACTTTATTGGCTGGACTGCTTAGTTCTTTTATTTCCGGTTGGGTTTTGGGTGGCTTCATCATGGTAATGAGGATATTATAGAGTTGACAGAAAAGCTTGGGGGGGGGCAGTCCTGATGCTATCGCTATCAAGCTTTGTATTTTGCGAGGTTTGGTCCCGGCGTTTAGGGCTTCTTTTTGACTTGTGGTAACGTGGAGATTTGTTTTTGTTTAGAATGGATTCTTATGTTTGATCGGCGAGTTGTTATTACTGGTATTGGGGTTGTTTCTCCGCTTGGTTGTGATGTTGATGTTTTTTGGTCCCGCATTTGTGAGGGTTTTTCCGGGGTTCGCCGGATCACCAACTTTGACCCTTCCGGGTTTGCCAGTAAGATCGCCGGGGAAGTGATCGAGCTTGATCTGGAACAGTTTCTCAGCAAGAAAGAAATTCGTCGGCTTGACGGGTACAGCCAGTTTGCGATCGCGGCTGGGGATATGGCAATTGCTGATTCTGCTATCGCCCCCGATACTCAAAACCCTGAACGGTTTGGTTCTATCGTCGGCTCAGGGGTTGGCGGTCTTCATACGCTGGAGATCGGGCACGACGTTCTTGTGAACAAAGGCCCGACTTCGATGTCGCCTTTTATGATACCGAGGATGATCTCTAATATGGCTTCGGGTTCGATCGCGATGCGGCACAATCTGCAAGGGCCCAACTATGGGGTTGTGTCGGCTTGTGCGACGGCGGCTCATGCGATCGCTGACGCATGCCGGATAATTCGATGCAACGAGGCGGATGTAATGCTTGCCGGCGGGTCGGAGGCTGCGGTCTGTCCGCTCGGAGTCGCCGGGTTCGGCTGTATGCGAGCCCTGAGCAAAAGGAACGACAGCCCCGAAACTGCAAGCAGGCCATTCGATAAAAACCGGGACGGCTTTGTCATGAGCGAAGGTGCCGGCGTGATGGTGCTGGAAGAGTTGGAGCATGCGAAAAAACGCGGCGCGAAGATCTACGCGGAGGTAGCTGGCTTTGGGATGACGTGCGATGCGCATCATATTACCCAGCCGGCCGAAGATGGAAGCGGGGCGGTCAAAGCGATGAAACTGGCGATGGCGGCAGGCCAGCTTAACGCAGATGAGATCGGATATATCAATGCGCATGGTACGAGCACGGCGTTTAACGATCGGATCGAAACGGCTGCGATCAAGGCGGCGTTCGGAGAAACTTTGGCACGAAAACTGATGATAAGCTCAACGAAATCGATGACTGCGCATATGCTCGGAGCCGCGGGGTGTATTGAGGCGGCGGTGTGTGCGATGGCGATGAGGGATGGGGTTGTTCCGCCAACGATCAACTACGAAACGCCCGATCCGGATTGCGATCTGGACTATGTTCCAAACACTGCACGCCGGGCAAAGGTCGATGCGTGCCTGAGTAATTCGTTCGGGTTTGGCGGGCAGAATATATGCCTTGCGCTTAAGCGATTCAACTAAGCCTATTGTTTTGGGGGTGATGCCTGTTGGAATCAGCAGGGATATTTCTTTTCTGCTTTTGTCTGTGTATCGAACTGATAATAGCTCTGCCTGAGCCAAAGGTTACGGGTAGTGTTGAAGTGGTGTGTTCGTGGATTAATTCCCCGGCGACGGCCTTTAAGTTTAGGCCGTCGCCAAAGGAAATAAATTTTAAACTAAAATCTAACTCTACTTCTTCTTACGACGCAGCACTACTGCACCGAGACCCAGCAAACACATAGTCGCAGGTTCCGGAACAAGCTGTGCGTTATCGAGGTATGCGGTCACAGGACCCACTGGATCCGTTTTGCGATCACCGTTGGTGACCAGAATAATGTGGATAAAACCAGGCATTACACCTTCACCTATATTACTTGCGATCGCGTCTTTAAAAGCAGTGTAGTCGACTTCAAGTGTCGCACTCTTCTCAGGTGAACCATCCGCGAAACCCATATTACCAAAGCCGGTATCAATATAAAAATACCCGCCAGAAGCAGTTCCTGCATTGAATATGACCTTAGGTATGGCAAAGAAACCGCCTACGCCAAGTGTGTCGGCAGCAATAGTAACATCCATAGTGAAAATGCTGTTGTCCATAAAGTCATCTTTGAGTGCATACGGCACTTTAAACTGCAGGCTCTGATCGTAGCCCTGTGTTGTGAACTTCAGGCTCTGCGAGCCAAGCGTAGCACCTATCGTGTCATAGGCGTAGCCATGCTCCGTACCCGGATCATCAATAGGTAACTGCGTGCCCTGGTCAAGCCACCCGTCGGTGACGCCTTCCCAGCTGCCAATCGTAACACCTGCGTAGCTCGTGCCAGCGAACAACAGCAGCACAAGGCACATACTCATTAACCTTTTCATCATAAAATCTCCCAAAAAAACATCATTAACTTTACTCGCCTTGAAAGCCAAAGCACCGTTTTTTCAATTTAATACTTCCGTTACACATCGCAAGCCATTGCCATGTCATACTACATCTCGGGTCCGAACCAAACAGCAGGGGATTACCACAGGCCTTCCATGACACAATTCCATCACCTTTCATCGGTCCACCGAACACTTGACAGTTTACTCTAAGTCTCATAAAATGTCAAGTGTAATCCCATTCTTTTTGGTTTTCAATGTAATGGATGCTGTCTGCTGGACGAAAAACGGCGATTAGAGCTCACTGGGGCGGGTATGCGGCCAAGGCGGTTAAAGGTTTTTGGCTCAACCTCAAAAAAAATTGGTGATTATGAGATTTTCGCCGCAGAACATTAGACACCTAGAGCCTTACAGTGCATGTATAGCCAGAATATCCCCTGTGAGCATACCCCCTCTTTTGCTGGTATAAGGTTGACGTATTAGGTGCCGGCAGTTGGGCAAATAGAATCGGTTTTTTGCTGACTGAATCGAGGAGCGTTGAGAGTTATGTTGTTGGTATTGAGACGAAGAATTTCGATCCTTTTTCCACTTCCGATTCGAGCCATATACCCCCCTTGTGCCGGTCGAGTATTCTTCTGACGATAGTCAAGCCCAACCCGTCTCCTTCGGATGAGATTTTTGGGTCCAGGCGGTGGTATATTTCGAATACCTTGTCAAAATAGGCCTGCTTAATGCCGATACCGTTATCTTCGATACAGTAAATGCTTTCGTCGTTTTGTGTTTTCCCCGTGATAGTGATATTTCCTTTTCTGTCGGGACTTAGGTACTTTAACGCATTGTCGATGAGATTCGTAAAGACCTGGGTTATCTGATGTTTGTCGCCTGTGCAATCGGGCAGATCCCCAAGGGTGATCTTTGCGTTAAGGTCTTCGGTTTTGTATTTTACGGTATTTATGATCTCGGTGAGGACATCGTTCATATCGATCTTTTGGGTTTTAAATTCAATTGTTCCGATTCGCGAGACCTGCAGGAGCCCTGCGATAAGTCTTTTCATTCTTTGGGCGCTTGTACTGATATATTCGAGGTCGGTCGGGATGTCTTTGCTTAGCAGAGACATTATTTCCTTTTTCATGTCAGCATCAATGTCGCATTTTTTGAGGAGCTCTTTCATTTCGCCGCAATGCTCCATAAGCAGTTCACTAAAACCGTTGATATTTACGAGTGGGGTTTTCAGGTCGTGTGACGATACATAAACTATGCTTTGGAGTTCTTCGTTTTTTAACCTCAGCTGCTGCTGGTTTGCCTGGAGTTGTTGGTTGAGGGCGCTTGTATGCTGATTGCTTGCACGCAGCTGCTGTTCGTTTGCGGATAATTGCTGATTGGACGCTTTTAGTTGCTGCTCACTGGCGGATAATTGCTGATTGGACGCTTTTAGTTGCTGTTCACTGGCGGATAATTGCTGATTTGATGCCCTTAGCTGCTGCTCATTGGCCATGAGCTGCTGATTTTGTGCTTCAATAGTCGTGAATAGACTCTCTCGTTCTTCTTCAGCTTGTTTTCGTTCGGTGACATCGTCATGTACTGACACGATCTCGCCGTAAGGCAGCTTGTAAATGTAATTTTCAAACCACGCGGAACATTTGTTGTCTTTATACAGCGAAACAGGGTGATGTTCCGGCTTGCCGGTTTTATAAACTCTTCTAAAGACGTCAAGGAGGCCGAACTCTTCGACTCCCGGAAATGCGTCGGTTACCTTTTTACCGGCAACATCCTCTTTTTTTGTCTTATTGATCCTTTCGCCTGTCCGGTTAATATCCTTAAAGACAAAGTCTCTACCATTTTCTACCGCTTCATAAACAGCGACGCCGCTGCTCATATTGTCAAATAGTTCTCTGTATCGAGCTTCACTTTCCTGGAGCGATTTCTCGGCTTGTCTGCGTTCGGTGATATCACGCGAGGCCTCGATGATCTGAACGACCTCGCCATTTTCGTCAAAGATCGGCGAAGCAGCCAACTCAACGATAATCTCCTGGCCATGAGCGTCGTAGTGAATGTGCTCAAACGTTACAGACGTTTTTGTTTTGATCACTTCTTGCATCGGGCAAGGATGTTTGTCGCAACCACACGGAGTATCGAGTTTGTGAAAAATCTGGTAACATTTTAGACCAGCGGCAACCGGATCTTTGCCTTTTGTTATCTCACGGGTCGCGCGGTTCGTCATGGCGATCGTGTAATCGCGATTGACCACCATCATCGGCTCGGGGAGCCCATCGATGACCGTCTGCATGAACTTCCTGTCGCGTTCGCGGTCCTCCTCGTTCCGCTTGCGTTCGGTGATCATCCGGTTGAAGGCACTCGTCAGGTCTGCTATTTCCTTTCCTCTGCCTGCGAAGTCTATCTCCTCTTCTTTCCCGCCTTCGCCGAACTCTCGCATGGAATCGGCCATCTGTGCCAGCGGGGTTGTCAGCCTGCGGCTCACGATCGCTCCGACCGCGATACCTACGAGAGCCAGCACCATGGAGAGGCCAATAATTCTGTTTCGGATGGACGCGATCTGTTCCTGCACCGGCTCTTCGTCCATGCCGATATGGACGTGTGCCGCCATACCCTCGATGAGCGGGGCGACTATGTCCAGGATGCGCCCCGTGTCGGTCGCATACTCAGCGACCTGCGGCTCCTGCATGTAAACGGGAACTCGCCTCTCCCGCCTGGCGACCAGTGCCTTGGGGAAGCCTCCCTCGAATGTGTGTGCAAACACTTTGTTGTCGAAGCCGATGATGTAGACGTATTTGATGGTCTCCATGCGATTGACAATCTCTATCATGGCCTCACGCGCGGAGATGACCTCGCCATCGATCACGCTGTGGGTGATATGTTCGGCGAGCGTTTGGGCCGCCAGCATGGCCTGATCGCGCAACTGGCGATCCATCGCCTTTTTCATCATTTGGCTAACCAGGAATGAGGAACTCAGTCCTAGCCCCAGGGCAACGGCAACAATCAACAAAATAAACTTAGCTTGGAGCCTCATTGTGTTTTCTCCTTTGGTGTCTCGTCGATCAGGCCGAACCTGATGGACCATTCTCGCAGTTCGGCGTAATCTTCATTGGATGCTTCGGTAAAGCCGTTGGGCATTTCCGTTCGGTCCCAGTTATAGAGGCCTTCGGCGTCTTTTCCCCTGGGTTTGAAATCGAGCAGGGCCTGTTTGACCTTCTCGATCACCTCGGGCGGTACGTCTTTGTTTGCCGCGATTCCGCTTGACGGGTAGAACTTCGATGTGTAGATGATGCGGACGATGCCGCTATCGGCCATCCGCTGGGCCATTGTGTCCTGCATCCCGCCCGCGTCGAGTCGCCCTGATGCTACAGCGTTGGCACAATTGCTATGCGACCCTGTGTACTCATATCCACCCAGGTCGTCGAGCGATATTCCGTGTTCGGTCAGGATGATTCGCGGTATCAGATGACCCTGGGTCGATGCAGTGTCTCCGAATGCGAAGCTTTTGCCGCGCAAGTCTTCGACTTTCTGGATGGGGCTGTCCGGGGCGACAACGATGACCGACCGGTATTCGGCGCGGCCCTCGGTGTTCAGACCGCGGGCGATGGGGATGACGCCGTACTTTTCGTGAGCGGCAATGTAGGAGACAGAGCCGACGGCAGCGAACTGAATAACACCTTTGCCGAGGTCGTCAACAATGGAGCTGTATGCCGGCGTAAATCGCAGTTTGAATCGCAGTCCCGTTTCCTTTTCTGCGTATTTGAGGAAGGGCAGGTACTGCCTGGCGTCTTCGAGGGGGCTGGCACGCAGTTCGAAACCAAATCGAAAAACATCACCATCGTCCTTCGGATCCATCCTGGCCAATTCGGCATCGTCGACCCGTTCTTTCAGGTCGATACTCTCGACATCGCGCCAGTCGCAGCCAGCCAGAGCCATAATGAGTACCGTCCCGGCCATGACAAGGATCAGAGCGTATCGTCTTGCGCCGGGTCTCTGCTTACGATCATCGCTTAACCCGCCGGCGATGGATTTTCCCGGGTGTCCCGGGGTGAAGGCGGAACGCTTAAGTAAACATGCTTT
>DAOVIC010000069.1 GCA_030671565.1 Anaerohalosphaeraceae bacterium | reverse complement strand
GTCGCCATCGACAAAGGCATACACAGGTATCTTTAACTTATCCGAAAGCCGCCGGACAAACCGTCTGCATGCACGTGTCGGAACCCCTCCCATACTTATCAGAATACAATCGTTCTTGTCCCAGTAGTCGTATTTGACAAGTCGCTGGAACATACCAGCCGTCTCGATCGCAAGTATAAACTTCGCCTTGCTTTGAAACTGAAGGGATTCGACCACGCTGGGTATCGAATAGGCACCGGAACCGAACTTCGTGCAATCGATCCTCAGCTTCTTTCCTTTGGAATCGGTATCTATAACGATCAGTTTGCCCGCGATGTCGCCGCCCTTTTCTTCCGGGATAAACTTCAATTGCTCGCGGTTTACGCCAAACATCGCCTCGACATCATCCATAATCGTATCGGACTCGGTTTGCTCGGAAAAACCGGCCTTACCCCAGTTCTTCGAAATATAGTAGGCCTCTCTTTTGGTGGCTACGTCATCGGCATCTATCAGTTCTTTAGACAGCGCCATCATCTTAAGAGATTGTGCGAAGGTCTTAACGGTACCAACAGTAAGGGTACGTTTTTTTACCTTCCCGAGCATCTGGAAATACCCCTTTTTCGCGTGATACTTCACATTCGACAAAGATCGCACAGGTGTTGTCATAGAGGGCTTTTGAGCCTTCAATATTTTCTTATATACCACATCAGCGTTTTCCACGATGCGGTCACTCATAGAAACCTTCGCAGCTCGTACCATTGACTAATTACTCCTATACCTGGTCATGCGGTGTAACACCGCCCATAATTCAAAACATTACTCTTGTTAGAATACAAACGACCTTATCGAACTGACTAAAGCCCTGCCTGCAAACATTTAACCCTCAAGGGCATAACACGCCTACTTTAAGCAAAACCGTCTCCTTCTTCAAGCTGAAATAGCGCTTCGGCGTAAACAAAATCGCACTTTTGATCTCCCAAAGGGAATAGTTTATATCTGGAAAGCAAAAAAAATCATAAAAACCCGTGTTTTTTGTGATTTTTTTTGATAGTTACTTGACATTTATGACGATATGAGATATAGTCAACTTGTGAAGTGACGCTGTTTTTGACAGCTTAACAATAGACCTCGGCGAGGCGATGTGGATCACCGTTTCCCCCCCCAGACGGCTCCGCTACCTCGCCATCTTTTTGCGCTTTTTTCGCCATATCCCAATTATTAGCATTAAAAACCCACATCTACTTCGAAAAACTCCCTGCTGTAAATCGAAATTCCGGTCTTTAACCTCTTACCTGGACGATCACCTGGCGGGTTCTGGGGCCATCAAATTCGCAGAAATATATCCCCTGCCACGTCCCCAAAAGCAGTACGCCCTCCTTGACAAGTATCTGCTCGCTACAGCCAACCAGCGATGATTTGACGTGAGAATCGGAATTGCCTTCGATATGCCGGTAACCGTCAATATCTTTAGGGATAAGCTTTTCAAGCGTCAAAAGCATATCTTCGACTACATCCGGGTCAGCATTTTCGTTTATAGTGATCCCAGCCGTCGTGTGCTTGCAGTAGACAGTACACTCACCGTTGTTTATACCGCTCTTTCCGACAATTGCGGCAACTTCGGCGGTAATATCCACCATCTCGCATCGCCCGCTGGTAACGACCTGAAACGTATCAATAGCAATATTCATGACGCCTCCAATCATAGGTTCCCAAGTTTTTTACATCTGCTCAACAGTTTCAATGCCCAGCAGTTCGACCAGACCGTGCTTCATCGTCCTCGCCGTAAGATCGCATAACAACAGCCGCGTCGGTCTTTTCTCTTTACCTGCGATCAGAACCGGGCAGGCATTATAGAAACTGCTGAATTTCTGAGCAAGGTCAAAAAGATACGCTGTAAGATAGTTCGGCCTGCAATCGGCACACGCCAACCGTATAGCTTCTCCATAACGGATCAAATGTTTGGCAAGGTCAGATTCGGCAGGCTCGGTAATGCTGAGATTTTTTATCCCAGCAAGTTCCGCCGCAATATCGATATCCTTCTTCAAGGCCTTTCGCTCGATAGATCTCACCCGTGCATAAGCATATTGCATGTAAGGTGCGGTATTGCCCTCCATCGCAAGCATCTTGTCAAAGCTGAAAACATAATCAGTAGTACGGTTGTTCGAAAAATCGGCGTACTTAACCGCACCTATCCCAACAGCTTTAGCTATCTCCTGCTTCTGGGCATCGGTCAGATCGGCGTTCTTTTCCTCTACGATTTTCTTCGCCTGCTCGACAGCTTCTTCAAGAAGCACAGCCAGCTTAACATTCTCACCGGAGCGAGTTTTGAACGGTTTTCCATCCTCACCAAGCATAGTCCCAAAAGTAACGTGCACAAGACCTATCTTATCATCGATCCAACCGGCAAGCTTAGCTGTCGCAAAAAGCATCTTAAAATGAAGCTGCTGCCGCGCATCGGTCACATAGATAATTCTGTCGGCGTCAAGCTCGTCGATGCGGTACTTCATCGCTGCAAGGTCTGTCGTCGCATAAAGAAACGCTCCATCCGACTTGCGAATAATAAACGGAAGAGGATCGCCACCCTTGCCCGAAAATCCCTCCGGGAATACGCATGTCGCACCCTCGGACTCTCTGGCAAGACCGCTTTGCTCAAGTGCGTCAACAACACCGCCAAGCCTGTCCGAATAGAAGCTTTCGCCACGCTCATTTTCTTCGCAGAGATTGACCGCCAAAGTATCATAGATAGGCTGATAATGCCTGCGAGACTCATCAACGATATGCCTCCACACCTTCATCGTATCGGCGTCATGGTTATGCAGACCCACCACCTGCTCCCTGGCCATCTCCGCAAAATCAGCATCCTCATCGCAACGCTGCTTGGCTTTCTTGTAAAAATTTTCAAGATCGGCGATCTGAACCGTATCGGGATTCTCAAGTACTTCAGGATTCTCCGTTCGCAGATATGCGATCAGCATGCCGAACTGCGTCCCCCAATCTCCTATATGATTTTGCCTGATAACATTCTGCCCGGCAAACTCGAACATTCTGCAGATACAGTCCCCGATGATCGTACTTCGAAGGTGCCCGACATGCATCTGCTTTGCAATGTTGGGACCGGAAAAATCGACGACGATGTTTTCGGGATCATCTGTTTTTTCGATCCCAAGCCGCCCAGCCGGGTCAGCATTTATACCAAGCAATCTTTGCTGAAGAAACTCATCTCTAAGCCGCAGATTAATAAAACCCGGACCGGCGATCTCTGGCGGCTCGCAAATATCTTCGATCTGAAGTTTCGCAACGACCTCACCAGCCATCTCACGCGGATTCCGCTTCATCTTTTTCGCAAGCCCCATCACCCCATTGGCCTGATAATCCCCAAACTTAGCATCGCCGGCAGGCCGGACAAGCCCGGAACACCCAGCTTCCCCCGAAACCTCCTCCATCGCCTTACTGATTCTATCTTCCAGTATATCTAAAACAAGTTTCATGTCATTACCCTACAGAAGTCATTCGTCTTCTTGCTCACCGGATTTCTCAACAGGAGAAATATCTATCGTCTCCGCATCCCCCCAAAGAGTCTCCAATTCGTAGTACTCTCGGTACTCATCATCAAAGATATGCACTACGACATCGACAAAATCTATCAGCACCCACTTGCCCTGCTCGTACCCTGCCATCCCAAAACGCTGGATTTTATGCTCCTTGGCAAATTCTATGATCTTGTCGCAAGCCGTCCTCCCCTGACGTCCGCTTGTGCATGTTGCTATCACGAAGAAATCCGTCGCAGGACTCTTGCCTCGCAAGTCAACAACCGTAACGTCTCTGGAATTAAGCTCCACAGCGATCCGACCAGCCGCAAGGGCAAAATCCTTACTCTCGATATTTTTCAAATCAGCCAACTTAAACCTCTCTAACCAATGACAAGCTATAACAAAACAGGGGCGTCCGTATTGGACGCCCCTATAGAGTACACAAAATATGTATTTCAGTCAATCGCTAATGCCGATTGCCCGTTACTTGTTGCTCATTCCAAGAAAATCGGAAATCATAGGACCGAATTTGACGATTACGCCTGAGAACACGACGCTGACCATCGTCATCAGCTTGATAAGGATGTTCAGGCTCGGACCGGATGTATCCTTGAAAGGATCGCCAACGGTATCGCCGACAACACTAGCCTTATGAGCTTCAGAGCCTTTGCCGCCGTGAGCACCGTTTTCGATGTACTTCTTGGCGTTGTCCCACGCGCCGCCTGCGTTGTTCAGCGTAATAGCCAGAACAAAACCGGAGGTAAGACCACCGACCAGAAGACCCAATACACCGGCAACGTTAAGGAGAAGACCGGTAGCAACTGGAACTATGATCGCAAGTGCCGAAGGAAGGATCATTTCTCTCTGAGCACCGGTGGTTGAGATCGAAACGCACTTTGCATAATCAGGTTTACCGGTTCCCTCGAGAATACCCGGGATCTCTCTGAACTGACGGCGAACTTCGTTAACCATCGCACCGGCTGCACGTCCTACAGCCTTCATCGTCATCGCTGAGAATACGAACGCCATCATAGCACCGATAAACATTCCACCCAAAAGCTTGGGGTTCATGATCGTCAGGTCATAAGCAGCAACAAAATCTGCGATAGAAGCGGTTTTTACGTTGATAGTATCGGCTATAGAACCATCGGCAGAAAATGCTATCTTGCCGACTGTGTAAATACCGTCAGTAGCTTCAGAAGCAAGTCTTCCGATCCAGATACGAATCTCTTCGATATATGCTGCCAGAAGTGCCATCGCCGTAAGAGCAGCAGAACCGATAGCAAAACCCTTACCAGTCGCAGCCGTTGTGTTACCAAGCGAATCGAGAGCATCTGTTCTTTTGCGAACTTCTTCACCGAGTCCGCTCATTTCAGCGTTACCGCCTGCATTGTCAGCGATCGGACCGAACGCGTCAGTAGCCAACGTAATACCAAGTGTCGCGAGCATACCAACAGCGGCAAAACCGATACCATACAGACCCATCGGCATACTCGTAAATCCACCTGCAAAACCGTATGCCAGGAGAATTCCGGCAACGATAGTGATTACCGGAAGACCAGCACTGTACATGCCGGTACCGAAACCATCGATAATAGTGGTAGCAGGACCCATCTCAGTCTGCTTTGCGATACCCTTTGTCGGGCCGTATTCAGCAGAAGTGTAATATTCTGTCAATTGTCCGATGATTACGCCGGCAGCCATACCTGCACAAACCGAACCGAAGATACCCCATGTGATCAGGTCAAATCCAGCCATGATAGCTACGGCAGCAAGAATAAATACCGAACTGCCCAGAGTACCCTTAAGAAGCGACTGCAAAAGTTGTTTCTGTGTAGCACCTTCCCTGCACTTGACCATGTAGATACCGACGATCGACAGGAGAATACCAATAGCCGCCACAAGCATCGGGGCCAGAACTGCCTTGATCGTAGTCATTTCAGTGGCGCCAACTGCCTTAAAAGCAGCCGGAGTAAGAGCTGCACCAAGAGCAGCCGTCGCCAAAATCGATCCGCAGTAACTTTCATACAGGTCAGCACCCATACCGGCTACGTCACCAACATTGTCACCAACGTTATCTGCGATCGTTGCAGGGTTACGCGGGTCATCTTCAGGAATACCGGCTTCGACCTTACCGACAAGGTCAGCACCGACATCGGCAGCCTTAGTATAGATACCGCCGCCGACACGTGCAAACAATGCCTGCGTCGAAGCACCCATACCGAATGTGATCATCGTAGTGGTGATCTCAACAAGCTTATGGTCAGCATGCATGCCAGGCTTAACAAGCCAGAAGTCACCGAACAGTTTAAGACCGTTAGCCATGTTGTCAGCAGTGTAGACCAACTTGTCAAGTGCGAGGTACCAGAGTGTGATGTCAAGCAAACCAAAACCAACAACGACCAGACCCATAACAGCACCTGAACGGAAGGCAACCTGAAGACCGCGGTTAAGGCCCTCGCTTGCGCCCTGGGCAGTTCTCGCAGAAGCATTCGTAGCTGTTCGCATACCAAGAAAACCGCAAAGACCGCTAAAGAAACCACCTGTAAGAAATGCCACAGGAACGAACGGGTTTTGAACACCATAGTAAGAAAGAACCGCAAAGATGATAAACAGCACAGCGAACACTATCGTAACGACTTTGTACTGCCTGAAGAGATAAGCGTAAGCACCTTCACGTACGTGAGTGGCGATCTCGATCATCTTGTCATTGCCTTCCGGAGCACTCATCATCTTCTTATAGAAGACAACAGCAAATATCAGTGCCAGAACCGAAGATGCCGGAGCAATATACCAGATAAGCGGTATCGCGGTAGATACTGCCTCGCCGCCCTCGGCTCCCATTGCCACTTTAGCAAACGCCAAAACCGGCAGAAAAATCGTTATCAACTTCATCAACTTGTTCATTCTAAACCTTTCCATATCTTAAAATTACATTAAATGTGTAAAAACCACTCATCTTTAACAACGACAAAATGAACCTGCACGTACACCCCGTAAACTTATAGGTATTAGCGCAAATCGTCCGTAGTGTAGCGAAACAGCAGAACAATGCAAGCCTTATTCTCTGGTTTCCGACAAAATAAACGGCTTGCGTCTCCCTTAAGTATGATAATCCGCATTTATAGTAACATAATCACGGCTCAGGTCGCATCCATAACACAGATCGGAGCATTTACCGACGCCTAAGTTAATGGCTATCGTATGTTTCCTGCCCGAAATCACCTTACTCGCCTTCTTCGCGTCAAATTTAACAGGCCGCCCGTTACGAAATACCGTTATGTCCCCGATCTTGCACCCAAGCTTCTTCGGGTCAAGCTTAACCCCGCACGAACCAACCGCACAGATGATCCGCCCCCAATTCGGGTCCCCGCCATGCACCGCACACTTGACAAGATCATAGTCAGCGACCGCCCGCGCAGCCTTTGCGGCATCTCCCTTGCTCGCCGCGCCATTTACAACAACCGTAAACATCCGTGTCGCCCCCTCAGCATCCAGCGCCATCTGCTCAGCAAGATCATTGCAAACCTCACGCAGCGCCCTGGCAAACTTCTTGTACCTGGGACACTGACTCTCAACTGTCCGATTCCCAGCCGCACCCGACGCCAGTATCAAAGCCGTATCATTAGTACTCTGATGCCCGTCAACAGTTAATTTGTTAAGCGAAACCCCGATAGCATCCTTCAAAGCCCGCCCAAGCAAAGGCTTAGATATCGCAATATCCGTAGTCAAAACACAAATAGTAGTAGCCATATTAGGCCCGATCATCCCGGCCCCCTTGGCGGTTCCGCCGATGACAACCTCCGCGCCCGATATAACAATTTTCCGAACGGCCTGCTTAGGCCTCGTATCGGTAGTCATTATCGCTTTCGCAAAATCAAGCCCAGCCTTCCCGCTCGAAGATACCTCACCGGCTGCCCGTACTATACCCTTATTGATTTTGGCTATAGGCAAAGGTTCACCGATTATCCCCGTAGAAGCAACCAGGACTTCATGCGGATCGCATCCAACCTGCCCTGCGACCTCAGCACACATAGCAACCGCATCGTCAACCCCCTTCTGCCCAGTACAGGCATTAGCATTACCGGAATTAACCACAGCCGCAAAAATCTTACGACTGCCCAGATGCTTCCTGCAAACCCCAACAGGCGCAGCGAAAACTTGATTAGTAGTAAACACCCCAGCCGCCTTAGCCCCCCCGGGACAAACAACCAGCCCAAGGTCCGTCTTACCGGAACGCTTAACCCCGCAAGCCAAACCAACAGAAACAAAACCCTTAGCCGCCGTTACGCTATTATTAGCCATTTGCACACACCTTTACGTCAATTCACGTTTTTCTACAAATTAGTCGTATCCCTCGACCGCTCGTCATCTATCTGGCCCGGTCCGTTGTCCAGGGCTCCATCCATCGCCATCTCCCGAAACTCTGCCGACGAATCGTATAGGTCCATCTTTGTGTCCACCGCATTCACCATCACGCCTTCTTTATGATCTTTTAGCTGGGCGACGATCCTTCCGTCAGGCCGAATAAAACACGATGAATACGGCGAAAACCACCCGCACGAGTTCGTCATAGATGCCCAGAAATAATTCGTCGCCGCTCTGCATTGCATCGACTGGGGCATAATATCGCTGTGAATACTCGGCCCCTGCTGCCGCGCATTATAAAACGACTGCAGCACACACTGGATCCCCTGCCTTTTCAACTGACGGTAAACCTCCGGAAAACGAAGATCAAAACATATCAGCAAACCGCACTTAACCCCGTTAACCGTAAAATCAACAAACCGGTTACCCGGCGTATAGTAAGGCATTTCCTTACTCATACAAAACCGCTTATCATAACGGTCAGCGATCTTCCCGTCAGGGGCGATCAAATACAAACAATTATGCGGCTTATTAGGTTCCGTAAGCTGATGGCTGGAACCGAGCACTACCCAGATATTCAAATCAGCGGCAAGCGACATTATCTTTTCAGTCTCGCCTCGCAAGAGACCCCAGTCAAAACCATCGAAAGACTCAAGATCGATCCCCGCATACCCGCTAAGCGCACACTCCGAAAAATGAACCACGTCAGCGCCGCCGGCCTTCGCCTCATTCATCTGTCGGCAGATATGCTCCGAATTATGCGCAACAGACCCCGAAACAGGAAACTGACAACTACCAATTTTCAAAATACCGCTATCCATAGATCGGTCCATTCCGATTTTCACCAAAACTGCTTACTCACCCGCCAATCTCGCATTATATCCTTTCTGCTGCCATCAGCAAACACCAAAACAGCATTTAGGCCTTGCATTTTAGGCTTAAATACGGTATTATGCTGGCATGACTGTGAAAATAACCCGGAAACAGATATACAAAAAATGCTTCGTTGTGCTTATCTGCCTACTGATAGCTGGCAATTCGGCACATGGAGCCGTACTATGCTTCGGCGTAGACGGGCATTTTGAGATAGAATCTGCCTTTCACGAGCGATGCGACGGACACGCTCATTCCCAGCCTACAGTTCAAAAACAGCT
>DAOVIC010000040.1 GCA_030671565.1 Anaerohalosphaeraceae bacterium | reverse complement strand
GCTGACCAGCGAAGTATGTCCATCGCACGCGTCGAGATTTCCAATTGATACATCTGGGGCTGGCCGACTATCGCAAAACATAAAAATGCGCCGCAGACGAGAAACTTATCGGCAAGCGGGTCGACAATACGGCCGAATTTACTGGTAACGTTAAAGGCACGGGCGATCTTGCCGTCGACAATGTCGGTCAGGCCTGTTACAACAAACAGAAGAAAAGCAACGAGAAGGAAGTTTGAAGGATGTTCTTCACCGAGTTTGGGGGTATAGAGGATCATCCCCAGAAATATAACCGTAAGCACCAGACGTCCCACCGTCAGGGCATTGGGTATGTGCTTTATTATTCCCTTGCCTTCTTTACCCACGATGCCTGCCTTCCGCGAAAGTTTCAAATCGTATCTTAAAGTTTACCGTAATTTCAGGATAATTCAACCACTAAATTTGCTCGACAACAAGATCATAATCGGCTCCTTCGAGCACCTTTACTTTGACAAAATCGCCCGGCTGACCTTTACACCCTTTTATGTGACACAGGCTATCGATGTGTGGAGCCTGACCGTAATATCTGCCTACTGCTGCGCCGTTATCGACAGCGTCGTCTACCAGGCATGTTAACTCCCTGCCGGCAAGTGCATTTATCTTTTCAAATGCGATCTCCTGTTGGATACGCATGATTGTATCGGCTCGCTGGTGCCTTACTTCTTCCGGGATCTGATCGGCCAACTCCGCAGCCGGCGTACCTTCTTCAGCAAAGAACGGGAAACATCCAAGCGCATCGAATCTTGCCCACTTGATAAAATCTGCCAATTCGGCGAACTGCTCATCAGTTTCACCCGGAAAACCGGCGATAACAGTTGTCCGAAGAACTATATCGCCCATTGCGGAACGGAGTTTTTCGATAAGCTCCATCGTTGTTTCTTTGCGGTCGCTGCGACGCATCGATTTTAAAATATCGTTATTTATATGCTGGATCGGCATGTCGACATAATTGGTAATCTTTCCACTTTGTGCGATCGTCTCGATGAGTTCATCGTCAACACCGGCCGGATACAAATACATCAAACGAAGCCAATTCAGCCCGTCGATCTTCTCAATTTTCTTTAACAATTCGCAAAGCCCGTTTTTGATCCCGAAATCACGGCCATAATAATTGCTGTCCTGGGCGATGATGCTAAGTTCTACCGCGCCGTTATCGATAAGTTCCTTAGCTTCTTCAAGTATCATATCTTCGGGTTTGCTGCGAAACCGCCCGCGTATCGCAGGTATGGTACAGAATGAACAGCGCCTGTCGCAGCCTTCGCTTATTCGCAAATATGCCCAATGCGCCGGCGTTATCAAGAGCCTGCCCCGGTCATCTGCTGCCTGTGAACCTACATCGCCAACGTACACCTCCATATCCTGACGCCTGGACCTTTTCAGCGTTTTTCGGATTATTTTAGCGATATTGTCACGCTCTCCAAGGCCTACGACAGCATCTATCCCTTTCATTTTCGCCAGTTCGGCGCCCATCCGCTGGGAAAGACAGCCGGCAACGATAACTTTACGGACACTGCCTTTTTCCTTCTGCTCGATCGCCTGTGCGATAGCATCGAGAGCCTCTTCTTTGGCTGGGGCGATGAATCCGCAGGTGTTGATGACCACGACATCAGCATTGTCGACATCAGGCGAAATAACAAAACCGGCCCCTCCGATCTCGGCAAGCATTCTTTCGCTGTCGACTATATTCTTGGGACAGCCCAGTGCCACAAATCCGACCGTAACGATATTTTGCTGTTTTCTTTTCATACCGGAGACAATACCACAAACACCCCGTCTAGTCTAAATATTTCACATTTGCCGGTACCTGACCCCAAAAAAAACCTTCGCCCGGGTATCTCGTAAACTACTGTAAAACAAGGACTTATGGCTAAATTGCAGCCCAGAACTTGAATTTCCAGCTGATTTCTGTTATAATAAGGCAATCAGGGACGACTCAGGCTTCGAGAGTAAGGGTAGATGAGAGTGAACCTTAGGTAGGGAGTAAGCTATGAATAAGTTTTACATGAAGGTGTGGCTTCCGTTCTTTGAAACCAAGAAGAGGATTCTCGTTCTGGCAATTGCCAGCTACATCGCACTTTGCTAGTAAACGATAGTTTACAATTCAAGAGCCGGCCTTCGGGCCGGCTTTTTTATGCGCAGGCAAAATCGCTTTCCGGGATAATTGTTTTATTTGACATGCCGTGCAAAAACCAATAATCTAGACCCTGGCATTTGGATTCAGACTGTAATACGGAGAAAAAAATGATAGTTGTAACCGGTGGAGCAGGTTTTATTGGTTCGGCAATAGTTGCAGGCCTTAACGCAAGAGGTATCAGCGATATTGTTATTGTGGACTTTCTGGAAAGCGATCAGAAGTGGAAGAATCTGCGCAACCTGCAATATGCGGACTACATCGAGGCGGATGAGTTTTACGAAATGCTCGCCACGGAACATATCGACTGGCCCATCGATACGATAATCCACATGGGAGCATGTTCGGATACGACAGAAACCGATGCGTCATACCTCGTAAAAAACAACTATGAATGCTCAAAAATGCTCGCCTGCTTCGCTACCGAAAAAAACATACGTTTCATCTACGCATCAAGCGCGGCAACATACGGCGACGGCGAAAAAGGATTTGCAGACGACGAGGGAAAACTGGAAGAACTTTTGCCGCTGAACATGTACGGGTACTCCAAGCAGATGTTCGATCTATGGGCAAAGAAAACCGGCTTGCTCGACAGCGTCGTCGGACTGAAATTCTTCAATGTCTTCGGGCCGAACGAATACCACAAAGGAAAAATGAGAAGCTTCGTAATAAAAGCCTTCGAACAGATCAGCGAATCGGGCAAAGTTAATCTTTTCAAATCCCACCATTTAGATTACGCCGACGGCGAGCAGTTAAGGGACTTTCTTTACATTAAAGACTGCGTCGACATGACCCTGTTCTTTATGGACAATCCGGACGTAAACGGAATATTCAACCTCGGAACGGGCAAAGCGAGATCATGGAACGATCTGGCAAAAGCTGTTTTCGTCGCAATGAACAAAAAGCCGGACATCGAATACATGCCGATGCCCGAAGAACTCCAGGGCAAATATCAATACTTCACACAGGCTGACATTACAAAACTTCAGGACGCAGGGTACGACAAAAAGCAAACCTCACTCGAAGAAGCAATAAAGGACTACGTACAAAACTACCTGCAAAATGACGGATACCTGTCAGGAAAGTAATGCCGTTTCCACTCTATCACATCGGGACCAATGGTTTTTTTGGATTGCTGTTTCGCAAGTGGGTCGATCCGGCTGTGATAATCCTTGCCAATGTCATCGTTGATATTGAAGTATTGTTCGCAGCACACCCATCACTTTCTCACCGTCACTGGCATTTTCACTCTTTTCTTGTAGGCGGTTTTGCAGGTGCGTTACTTGGACTGGTGTGCTGGTTTTTCAGGCGTCCGCTCAACTGGTTGATGAAGAAACTTCATGTACTCTACGAAGCTAAATTATGGAAGATGGTTTTAGCAGGCGTCCTGGGAGTTTGGCTTCATGTACTCATTGACGGTTTTTATCATTGGGACCTCCAGCCGTTCTGGCCTTACAAAAAAAATGTTCTCTGGCGGCTAATAAGCCTCCCGTATGATGCGCGGCAGGATACGATAGAAGTTATATGCCTGGTATTTACAGCCGCTGCCATACTGCTCTATGTACGTACGGTTATCATATTCAACCGAAAAAAAGGCGAAACGGCCCCATGCAGCAAGAATTCCACGGATAATTGATCAAAATCCCCTCTCATATCTGCCCCCTTGCCTCTGGGGCGTACTTCGGGTATAATCTTCACTTTAAACGATCCGATTTTATGCAGGTATTACAATGACCGAACCAATCGCAGAACAGATAAATATGCTCAAACGCGGAACCGTAGAGGTTTTTCGCGAGGACGAGCTTGCCCAGCGGTTAACAGAAGCGGCAAAAGAAGGACGCCAGCTGAGAGTCAAACTCGGCATGGACCCTACGGCACCGGATATTCACCTCGGCCATACTGTGGTGCTTAGAAAACTCCGCCAGTTCCAGGATCTCGGCCACAAAGCCATCCTTATCATCGGCGATTACACGGCAAGGATCGGCGACCCTACCGGACAGAATTCGACCAGGCCGATACTAGGCCCTGACCAGATCAAGACAAACGCACAGACTTACTTTGACCAGGCCGGGATGGTACTCGACACGTCCGAAGATAAGCTCGAGATGCGATACAACAGCGAATGGCTTGCGGCCCTTAACCTCGCAAAGATCATTAAGCTGACTGGTTCGATGACTGTGGCAAGAATGCTCGAAAGGGACACCTTCGACCTTCGTTACAAAAAGGGCGACCCCATAGGCATCCACGAATTCCTTTATCCGCTGATGCAGGGACACGATTCTGTTGCAATAAAAAGCGACATCGAACTGGGCGGAACCGATCAGACGTTCAACAACCTCATCGGAAGAGACCTGCAAAGGCTGGACGGACAGAAGCCTCAGATCGTTATCACTATGCCGATCCTGGTCGGGCTGGACGGCAAGGAAAAAATGAGCAAGTCCAAAGGCAACTACGTCGGTGTAACAGACCAGCCAAACGACATGTTCGGCAAAGTAATGAGCATCTCCGACGAAATGATGGAAAACTATTTTACGCTGCTTACCGATATAACCGGCGACAAGATCGCAGAGCTGGTCGACCCGTCAAAAACACATCCAAAAGAAGCGAAGGTACTGTTGGGCAAAATGATCGTGACGCAATTCTATAACGAGGCAACGGCGCAACTGGCTGCGGCGGAATTTGAAAATATCTTCGCGAAAAATCAGCTGCCGACAGATATGCCGGAGATCGAAATCGCACCTGACCAGATTTCTGCGGCTAAGTTGATACTCCAATGCGAACTGGTATCTTCAGGCGGCGATGCCAAGAGAATGATAAAACAAGGCGCTGTAACTATCGGCGAAGATAAGGCGACGGACCCAAACACCATGATCACACCGCAGGATGGTATGATCGTCAAGGTCGGAAAAAGAAAATTTGCGAAGCTCAGTGTAAACTGACTCAGGACATTTGGAGAACACATGAAACTGCCCGAACTTGAAAATCCGAAAGAATACATCGGTCTATATGTCGTAGATTTTGGCGACCATAGCAGTACCGGTTTCACCGCCGTTGAAGTCGCAGAACTTCTCGAAAGCGAACGCTTTAAGGACGTGAAAGTCTACAAGATTCACAATGCCCGCCTCGATGGCAAAATGGAACTGAAGGGAATATCCTCGGATATCTTCCAGCTCGAAGCGGGTATGTTCTTCTATTCAGAAGGCTTCGATCAGGCCCAGAGAAATTTCACAAAACTTGCCAAGATCGCTGAAAATACACCGCCGCCGGCAAAATCAAAACTGCACATGGCAAAATACGAAGAAGGCAGCTTCGTATCCGCACTGATATATCCCGCCGAGTACGACGACGAATTCAGCAGATGGCTCCTCGATGCCGATTACCGAACGGAAGGCGAAGTTTGCGGCGGGATCGATATCGTCAGCCGCTACTACGACGCCAGACCACAGATATTCGAAAAAAAGGTATTTTGGCCTGCCGCCGCGATCGAAAGCAAACGAGGCGAGAAACTCATCGAAGCGACAAAACTGGCGATCCAGAGGTGAGCTTGCGAACAGACAAAACATCAAACCGCCTGGGCCTTATGGCAGGTTTCATAATGCGGTTATTCGGAAGACCAAAAAAAAAGTCTGACCGGCAGATCGCAAAAGAGGAATTCAAAACAAGTACCGCCGGCATGGGACTTACCTTCACAGAAAAAATACGAAACACATTTAGATCCCGCTGGCTGAAAAAAAGATAAGGTTACCCCCCCTCTCTTGAAAATCTGTTATTTCGCTTTCCTGCGGCATTTCGGACACACACCAAAGATGTTAAGCCTGTGTGCCTCCTGCACGTACCCGTGTTTTTTTACCAGCTCATCCTGTAGTTTTTCAAGTTTATCGCTGTATATCTCGACAAACGCTCCGCACTGTGTACAGACAAGGTGATCGTGATGGGCATGTTTGTACGCGTGTTCATACCGCAGTGTTCCGTCGCCAAAATCGACCTGCCTGCAAAGGCCCGCCTCTTCCAAAAGTTTCAGCGTCCGCGATACCGTCGCATACCCGATCTCCTTATGCTTTTTGCGTACAATATCGTAAAGCTCACGCGTGCTGACATGCTTTTCAGTGCGAAGAAATATCCCGGCTACTTTATTGCGAGGCACACTGCTGCGCAGTCCGCGGCTGCTTAGAAATTGAGCGAAACGTTCTTGAGCTTCCATCGACCTTACCCTTAAGCATATTCACAAAACCGAACCGGTCTGATTATTGGTTTTTCCCGCAGCATTTCTTGTACTTCCTGCCGCTGCCGCACGGACATGGTTCATTGCGTCCCACCTTAGGCGTCTCAAGCTTGATCTGCTTGACCTTTCTCTCGCCCTGCGGCGCAACCGCTGCGGCCCTTTGACGCTCTGCCATCGAAAACTGATCTACTTCTTCATGCTGAGTATCGCTTACGTTCCAAACATTTCTCTGCTGAGCACCCGCCTCAAGACGGACCTTGAATATCGTATCGGTCACACGGTCATCGATCGCATCAAGCATCTCGCTGAACATCCTGAAACCTTCCTGCTTGTACTCGATCTTAGGATCGCGCTCGGCAAAAGCACGCAGGAATATCCCCTCCTTAAGATGGTCCATACCATACAGATGGTCCTTCCAAACGCTGTCATATATCTGCAAAAGTACATACTTTTCCAGATCGCCAAGCTCCTTGCGGAAAAAGTTACGGCCCGAAGTAATTAACTTTTCACGAAGCTGCTGGCCATCTGCAAAATCGTCCTCATCGATCGAAGCGTCGAAACGCTCGCTTGCCCAGGCGATCAACTCCTCTGACGAATTACTCTCCAAAGCAGAATCGATCTCCTGGTGAAGTTTTCCGTTATTGTACGCCGTGGACAATTCGATCAGCTTGTTATGGATGGCCTGGGGCTTGGTATGCTGGAGCCACTCGGCCGTAAATTCCGCACGATATTTCTTGTTCGCCCAATCGGCAAGAGCCTCGAAAGCATAGACGTTCGGACCTTGCGGGCCAAACGCCATATTCATCGCGAACTCGACCGGGTAAGATATCTCACGCTGGGTGTACTTTGCAACGATCTTCTCCAAAACGCACTCTTGTATCTGCTCGGTTTTCATGCCCTCGAGTTCTTCGAGCGAAAGTTCGATAGCGAATCTCGCCTGCATCCACTGGACAAATGTTTTCCGCGAAAAATCTTCTTTCGCAAACTCTGCAAGCTGCGAACAATCCTTCTTGTCTACCTGCTCGCTTGCGGCAGCTATGATCGCCTCTTCGATCTCATAATGATCCATCTGACGCAGTTTGCTTGCCGACAAACTCGCCCCGAACGTGCTCATCGCCCACTTGCACAAGCCATCGACGTTCCACGTACTCTGATCCGAATAATCTTCAAGGTATTCGCCAAGCGAACGGGAAATATCCTCGGCGGCATTTTTCTTCGCCCGATCCTTTACATATTTTTCGATCTCATCCTGCTCGCCGCCCTTGACATTACGGCCCTTAACTTCTACGCCAAAATTACTGCGCGCCCATTCCGCAATACAGTTGGCGGGGTAATCGTCGCTGAGAATATTCTCGCACCCGCCGGGAACGATCGCACCGATCATCTCGTTGATCGTGCCCTTAAGATCTTCACCTTCGATTATCCTGCGCCGTCGCGAATAGAATATTTTTCGCTGATAATCCATCACCTCGTCGTAATCCAGAAGGCTTTTACGCACCTCAAAGTTCCGCTCTTCGACCTTCTTTTGAACCTTCTCGATCTGCCTGCTGATGATCGGATTATATATCGGCTCACCTTCCTGCCATCCGACGAGAGCAAGGAGTTTCGGTATCCTGTCTCCGCCGAAAAATTGCATCAGATCATCTTCAAAGCAAAGGAAGAACTGGCTTGAACCGGCGTCACCCTGCCTGCCCGCACGTCCGCGAAGCTGATTGTCAATACGCCTGGCCTCATGCCGTTCGGTACCGACAATATGCAGCCCGCCGGCTTCTGCGACGCCTTCGCCAAGTTTGATATCGGTACCGCGGCCGGCCATATTGGTCGCGATCGTGACATTACCGATCATCTTACCGTCACGCCTGGCATGCTGGAAGCCCGCCTTGGTCACAATAATCGCCTCACGTTCATGCTGCTTGGCGTTCAATACCTCGTGATCGAGACTATACTTTTGCGTAAGGGCCCTGGAGATCGCCTCGCTCTTTTCGATACTTATCGTACCGACTAGAACAGGACAGCCCGCGTTGCTCTTTTCATATATCTCATCGACGATCGCATGAAACTTCTCACGCATCGTCTTATAGATCGCATCGTCACGGTCATCGCGAACGCAAGGCCGATTCGTCGGTATCAAAATAACGTCAAGGGCGTAAATATCCATAAACTCGCCGGCTTCGGTTATCGCGGTACCGGTCATACCGGATATCTGACCGTAAAGCTTAAAGAAATTCTGCAGCGTAATGGTCGCCAGCGTCTGGGTCTCTTCTTTGATCTGAACCATTTCCTTGGCCTCGACCGCCTGGTGCAGACCGTCGGACCATTGCCTGCCCTCCATCAAACGGCCGGTAAACTCGTCAACGATAACGACCTTGCCGTCCTTGACGATATAGTCCTTCTCCTTCTCGAACGTAACATGCCCGCGCAGGGACTGCTCCAGCATATGCGGCCATTCCATATTCGAACCGGTAAAGAACGAACCGATACCTGCGATATCCTGTGCGGCACCGATACCTTCATGAGTAAGATGCACCGCCTTGCGGTCATACTCAACTTCATAAAACTCGGTCGTATTCTCAAGCCGGATCGTGTCCTCTTCAAGCTGCCGCGTAGATTTTTCTATAACCGCTTGCGCTTTTTCCATCCTCGACGAATCCTTGCCCTTCTTCGCATCGGCAAACTCACCCTGGGCATTTGCGATGGTTCTTTCGCCGTCGTCGATCTGTTTTTTAAGACGTGAATGAGTGCTTTGCAGTTTCATAAGCTCCATCGCAACCACATCGGCTTTTTTGTAACGATTAACATCGTCGCGTGCGGGACCGGAAATGATAAGCGGCGTCCTGGCCTCATCCACCAGGATCGAGTCGACCTCATCGATTATCGCAAACTCAAGCGGACCCTGCGCCATCTGCTCCATCGAAACCTTCATATTGTCGCGAAGATAATCGAAGCCAAACTCGTTATTCGTACCGTAAGTAATATCGCAGCCGTACTGGTCCTTACGATTCTGACCGGAAGTATCCATATCCGACTGGATCGCGCCGACGGTTACACCCAACGCGCCAAACACCGGCGTCATCCACTCGGCATCACGTTTGGCGAGGTAATCGTTAACCGTTATGACATGAACCTTTCGGCCGGTCAGATTAACCAGGTATGCGGCAAGGGTCGCAACAAGCGTCTTACCCTCACCGGTTGCCATCTCGGCGATCTTGCCGTCGAACAGAACCTTTCCGCCGATCACCTGAACATCGAAGTGACGGAAACGAAACGGAGGACGCGATTCGGGATAAAGTTTGCGTATCTCTTCGTTAAACTCAACCGGAACCTGCAAAGCATCGAGGGCGACGCCATCGTCAAGCTCAGCTTTCAGCTTATCGAACGTAGCTTTACCACCTGCGCTAAGCTGGGCGGTATCAAACTCATTCTCTTCAACAAAAACATTTCGTATACCAAGATGCCTGTCGGACGCCTCACGAACTGCTGCAAATGCATCACCAAGAATATCGAACTGGGACGCCCCTCCCTCAAGCCGCCCTTTAAGTACGGAGGTTATCTCGCCAAGCTGGCTGTCTGGCATCTGCCTGTACTTCGGCTCAAGCTCGTTGACCTGCTCGACAACACGCCAGTAAACCTTTAACAGACGTTCATTACGAGAACCGAATATCTTCTGAAGAAACTTGCTGATCTTTTGAAACGCCATAACGGCCCCTTATCTTCCGTGATCTATCAACAGAAAATCCTAATCCTTTACGCGAGTGACATACTCGCCGGTACGCGTATCGACCCTGATCATTTCGCCGACCTTTATGAAAGGCGGAACCTGGACAACAAGCCCCGTCTCCATGGTCGCGGGTTTATTCTGATTCGTCGCCGTCGCGCCTTTTATCTCAGGTGCCGTATCTGTTATCTCAAGGTCGACCGTAGTCGGAAGTGTAACAACAACCGGCCTGCCTTCATACATACTTACCTGCAGCTGAGTATTAGGTTTTAAGTACTTGGGCCCTTCGCCGAACGCGTCATCGTCAAGAGATATCTGGTCATAGGTCTCAAGGTCCATAAGCACATGCTCGCCCGGAGAAGAATAAAGATATTCGTAATTCCGCTTGTCAAGATACGCCTCTTCGATAACCTCTTCAGCACGAAGACGGATATTCCGGATCGTACCGTCGTTAAGATTTTTCAGCTTGGTCTGAAAAACCGCGCCGCCCTTGCCGAGCTTGACATGCTGATACTCAACAATAGAATATAAAACATCGTCGACCTTAACGGTCTGACCCCTTTTCATTTCAGATGCTCTCATAACTTACTCCAAAACAATAATATTTTCACTCTACCAATCCAAAAGTATCCCAAATTGTGGCCAAAAAGTCAAGAAACATGTGATCTTCTGCATCCACTGCCTATCGCTTGCGGCCTCCACGGCCGGTAGTCCGCCGTTTTCTCTTGTAAGAGCCAGCCGCCTTTTTTCGCCGCATCCTGGGACGCTCGCTTACCAAAGGCTGTGAAGGAGCAACATAAAGCTTTCGGCCCTCTACGCTTACAGAAGCGATCCGAACGCGGATCTCTTCTCCAAGGGATATCTTTTTGCTGGAATATTTCCCAACCACAACCTGCTGACGCTTATCAAATTTCCACTCATCAAGCCCAAGATCGCCAAATTCGATCATTCCTTCGATACCGAATTTAAGGCACTGAACGAACACACCGGAATTAGTCAAACCGGAAACAACGCAATCAAGCTCGTCGCCTACCCGATCGCTTAACATCTGCAATATCAGCACCGTCTTCAACTCACGCTCAGCATCGACCGCACGCTGCTCGGTAAAACTGATATGCTGACCGACCTCGCTTAAAACCATATCCGGCAGTACTTCCTCAAGCCCTATCATATTCAACTGGTGATCGATATAACAACCCAAAAGCCGATGAAGCATAAGATCGGCATACCGCCGGATCGGACTTGTAAAGTGAGCATAATTCGTCGAAGCCAATGCAAAATGACCGATATGCAAAGGTGCGTACTCGGCCTTGGCAAGGCTCCTTAGAATATGCATATTCACCGCAAACGAACGAGCCGTACCCTTGACCCCCTCGAGCAGATCCTGCATCGCCCTTCTGTCAAGACGCCGCGGAAGTTTCAATCCGCAGACACGCACAAACTTGCTTACATCTTTCATTTTCGCAGGATCAGGATCAGGATGAATACGTCTCATGAACGGAATATTAAAACGGTCCATCAAGGACGCCACCGCCTCGTTAGCCTCTATCATGAACATCTCGATTATTGTATGAGGATAGCTGTCGTCGGCTGGGTGAGCATCGACAACACGCCCCTTTTCATCCATCACCAACTCGCATTCAGGCAGCTCCAGATGC
>DAOVIC010000101.1 GCA_030671565.1 Anaerohalosphaeraceae bacterium | reverse complement strand
CGTGTTTGTGACGGTGATGCTCGTCGGGCCTTGACGGCTTTGGAGGTTGGGGTTCTTTCGCAGGCGAAGCAGGTTAGGGGCAAGGCTGTGCGTTTTGATCTTGAGATCGCGAAGGAGTCTATCCAGCGAAAATCTCTCCAGTATAGTGATGATACTCATTACGATCTTGCCAGTGCCTTGCAGAAGTCGATGCGCGGTTCGGACCCTGATGCGACTGTTTACTGGCTTGGGCGGATGATCGCCGGTGGTGAGGATTTGCGGTTTATTGCGCGTAGAATCGCGGTTTGTGCGTCTGAGGACGTTGGTAATGCGGATCCTATGGCACTTGTTGTCGCGGCATCGGCATTGCAGGTTTGCGAGTTTGTGGGGCTTCCTGAGGCTCAGCTTGCCCTTTCGCAGGCGGCGTTGTATGTTGCCTGTGCTCCGAAGTCCAATGCTTGCGCAAAGGCGATCTGGGATGCGGTTTCTGATATAAATAGCGGCAGGACGATAGCAGTTCCGCCCCATTTGCGGGATGGTCACTATGCCGGGGCGAAGGAACTGGGGCACGGAGAGGGGTATAAGTATCCTCATGATAGTGCGCGGGGTTTTTTGCGGCAGGATTATATGGGCGGAGAGGGCGGCAAGAATTATTATAAGCCGAAGGAAATTGGTCGCGAAAAATTGATCAAGGAATATTTACAAAAACTCTGGGATGGGATAGACTGTGGCGATAGGAATAGTTGATCAGACGATTATTCCGGATCTGAGAGGATGTCCGTATGGATAAATTACAGTTGCGTCGCGAATTGAAAGCTCGTCTTGTCGAACTTTCTGATGGGCAAAGGGCCGAGCAGAGCAAGAAAGCGTGCCGGAATCTTATCGAAAGCGAACAGTTTCGCAGTGCCTCTGTCGTTATGGTCTATTTGTCTTTGCCGCATGAAGTTGATACTACGTCAATTATTCTTCATGCGTGGCAAGACGAGAAGACGGTTGCGGTTCCTAAGGTTTCGTGGCAGCAGCGGCATATGATCCCGGTTGAGCTTACGACTCTTGAGGCCGGGCTTACGGCCGAGGTGAGCGGTTTGCGTAATCCTGTTACCGGCGTTCCTGTTCCTCCTGAAGATATCGACCTTGTAGTGACGCCTGGTTTGGCTTTTGATAAACATGGCAACCGTCTTGGCCGGGGCGGTTCTTATTATGATAAGTTTTTTGCATCTAAAATGCTGAAGGCGGAGCGGGTCGGTCTTATATACCATCAGCAAATCGTTGAGTCTATACCTGTCGAAGATCATGATCAACCGGTGGATATGGTCATAACCGACGAAGGTATTATAAACAGTGCTCCCTGACTAACAGGGCGTACTTCATTGCAATTGGTTTTCAAGGAGTTGAAACGTGGCACGATATCGTTACAAAGCATATAACAGTCGCAGGAGGCGAAACAAGAAGAGCCGGAAGATTATCGTTGTTCTTATCTTACTGATAGCTGCGGGGATATATATGATCAACCGGTCCAGGGACGATAGCACGGAAGTTGATCCGATCGATCCTGACATGGCGGATATTCTGGCGATCGATGAGCCTGATGAACCGGGTCGCCGGTCAGCTGATAAAGTTTCCGAGGATCTGGCGAAGATCGAGGTTCGTGAAACGGTTCGCAAAGAAAGCCCTTTGCCGGAAGTTCTTAAAATCGAAGATAAAGGTGTAACGAGCGAAGAGGCTAAAGCTCTTATTGCCGAAGGAGAGAGTCATATTGCCAGCGGTGAGATTATAGCTGCTCGTGTGAAACTTAACGACGTGCTGAATTTAGAGCTGAGTAACATTGATCGTCATAAGGTTAAGGCGACGATGGCGGAACTTTCGAATGACTGGCTTTTCAGCAAAAAGCCGTATGACGCAGATAAGCTTGTGACGACTTATTTTGTACGCTCCGGAGATAATCTTGAGTCGATAGGCCGCAAGTATAAAGTGGAGTACCAGTTGCTTGTGAGAATAAACGGTCTGTCGAGCGACAGGGCCCTGCGGGCCGGGAGTACCATAAAAGTTGTTAACGGTCCGTTCCATGTTATTGTTGACCGTTCAAGCTTTACATTGGACCTTTATTTGCAGAATACTTTTGTCAAGAGCTATTATGTGGGGCTTGGCAGGGACGAGAGTGAGACGCCTGTTGGGCGGTGGCGAGTTAAGTCCGGCGGCAAGCTGGTGCAGCCACCGTGGTGGGATCAGAAGGCCGGCAAGACGTATTATGCAAGCGATGCGGATTATCCGCTTGGTGCAAGATGGATAGCGATCGAAGGTCTCGATGAGAATACGAAATCGCGAACCGGTTTTGCTCTTCATGGTACTAAAGAGCCTGAAACGATTCGTACGAAGTCTTCTAACGGTTGTATCCGGTTGATCAATGAAGATGTGATCGAATTGTATGCATTGCTTAGTCCTGTTCACTCTCTAGTCCGGATCGTTGATTGAATTGGAAAGTAAACGCGAGCAACTTCAGGTTAAGAAAGAGCGGGCAATTCTTGTCGGTGCGGTTCATCGCAAGCGAAGAGGTGATGAGGTTAAAAAAGATGACGACCTGGTCGAGTTGACAGCGCTTGTTGAAAGTGCCGGTGCTGTTGTAGTGGACCGGTTTCAGCAAAAGATATATCGTATCAATGCTTCGACGTATATCGGCAGCGGCAAGGCCCTTATGTTGTCCGAGCGTGTGGAGAGGTTCGATGCCGATGTTGTTATTTTCGATAACGACCTTTCTCCGGGTCAGATCCGCGAGCTCGAAGAGATCATTCAGAAGAAGGTTATCGATCGAAGCGAATTGATCCTCGATATATTCGCCACTCGTGCTCAGACTCGTCAGGCCCGGCTTCAGGTGGAACTTGCGCAGCTTGAATATACTTATCCGCGGCTTACCCGTATGTGGTCCCATCTTGACCGTGTGGCTGGGGGGGCATCTTCCGGAGGAGTTGGTACGCGTGGTACGGGTGAAAAGCAGCTGGAGATCGATAAGCGGCTTGTGAACAAGCGTATCTCGGAACTTAAGCGGGAACTTGCAATTATCGACAAACGTAAGCTTCGCGAGATCAACGGCAGAGAAGATATGTTCAAAGTCGGCCTTGTCGGGTATACTAACGCGGGCAAGAGTACTCTTATGAATGCTCTTACGGATGCGGGTGTATTCGTTGAGGACAGGCTGTTTGCGACGCTTGATACCCGTACGAAAAAATGGGAACTTGAAGGCAGTGCGAAGGTGCTGCTTAGCGATACGGTTGGTTTTGTCAGCCACCTTCCCCATCAACTTGTGGCGTCTTTTAAAGCGACACTTGAAGAGGCTGTCAATGCCGATCTGCTGATACATGTTGTTGATGTATCTACCAGCGACACCTTCGATCAGATCAAGAGTGTCGAAAGTGTTCTTAAGGAAATCGGGTGCGGGGAAAAAGATACTCTTGTGCTTCTCAATAAATCCGATGTGCTTGGAGATTCAGCTACGCTTGAGATGCTTGAGACGATCTACCCTGAATCTATCTGTATTTCCGCAAAGACGGGTATGAACCTGGATAAGGTTGCCGAAGCGGTACTTGAAAAATGTCACGGCAGCGATGTTACTGTGCGTATCGTTGCCGATGTTGGCAATGGTAAGCTCCAGAGCTATCTTCATGCCAACGGTCATATTATCAGCACGGAGTACACCGATAATCAGGTCGTGATAGAGGTTAGTATAGCTAAGAGCCATCTTCGTGTGCTCAAGCGTTTGAAGCCTGTGGAAATGACGGTTTCGGATGGACGTTTTTAATGGCTTGCATTCTTTTGTTGGAGTTGTTTTAATATCGCTATGTATAATAAAGTTTCGATAATCGGCGACGGTGCGATGGGTAGTGTTTGTGCGGTGATCCTGTGCAGCAAATCCGTCAAAGTTCGTATGTGGGGGTATGACCCTGGTTATGTTGCCCGGGTTAAGCAAACGCGTGAAAACAGCATTTTTCTTCCAGGATACAGGCTTCCTGACGAGCTTGATCTTGAATCCGATGACAGCTTGATAATGAAGGGTGCCGATTTGCTTGTTTCGGCAGTGCCGTGTCAGTTTATGCGTGGTGTCTGGGAGAGGCTTAAACCTTATGTTCCTAAATCTGTGCCAATCGTCAGCGTTGCGAAAGGTATCGAAAATAATACGCTTCTTCGTCCTACTGAGATCCTCAGCGAGATTTTAGGCAACAGCCGGGAATATGCGGTTCTTTCCGGGCCTACGATCGCCGATGAGTTGATCCGTTCATTGCCGGCAACGGCGTGTATCGGCAGCGAAGATGCCGAGGTCGCAAAGAAAATCCAGGAAACTTTTAATACTTCGGCATTCAGGGTTTACACTAACGACGATGTGATCGGTGTCGAAATCGCAGGTGCGTTGAAAAATGTTATCGCAATCGCAGCCGGTATCATCGACGGCGTAGGTGCAGGGGATAATGCCAAGGCGGCCCTGGTGACGAGGGGACTTGCCGAGATCAAGCGTTTGGGGGTTGCGCTCGGTGCCAGGGGTGAGACGTTCTCAGGTCTTAGCGGACTTGGCGATCTTGTTACTACCTGCGTTTCACCGAGGGGCCGGAACCGTTCTTTTGGTGAAAGGATCGGAAAGGGTCAAAGTGCCCAGGAGGCCCTTGATGCAACTAAAAGCGTAGTGGAAGGTGCAGCCACGTGCGATTCGGTTCTTGAACTTGCCGGTCGTTACAATGTCGAGATGCCGATTTGCCAGGCAGTTGGCGGCGTGATCAGCGGCAAGAAAAGTGTTGATGCGGCGATCCTGGAACTTATGACCCGGGAGCTTAAGTCGGAGTAGCGAATCCATTGATGTAAACAGGCGCTTAGGTCTGGAATGTCTGTTGAGGCACATTATCGGTCGTTGCATTTTATTTAATGGATTCGGGGGAAAATAGACACCCTTCTTTGCGGGCTATATTTTTTATTTAGCAGCATATCCGGATATGGTTTAGCTTGCCTTTTCAGGTCTTCCAGTCCGCTAGTTATGAGACGATAATCGTAGTGGAAATTTTGGAAGTCCTGCCTTCTTTATTGCATTTCAACGAACATATTATCGGGCGTAAGCTCCGTATTGTATGTCATTTTGCCTATTTGACTATGAAGGAAGTATTTATTAGATTTTACATTAGCGGACTTTGTCCGGCTTTTGTGATGTGGCGAAATCAGTCTGTAATGTTGATGCGTATTTATGACGACTTCATTTATAACAACGATTGTTTTTTGTCTTGCCAGTATTGTTGCTGTGTGAGATTTTAACCGGATTTTTTTTGAAGATACTATGCTTGGATTGGTAAAAAAAACTATTTATCCTGTTGGGATCGAACTTAGCAGGAAAGAATTGAAGATGGCCCAGTTGGGTCTTGGCAAGGGTGGTGTGTATCTGCATGCGGCAGCTACCGATGCGGTTCCTGCGGATGTGAAGTTTGGCAGTGCGAAGTGGCAGCATTGGGCAGCGGGTTCTGTTAAAGAGATGGCTGATAATGGCAGTTTCTTTGGTAAAGAGGTTGTGGCGGCAATACCCTGCGAGGATATTTTTATCGAGCAATTTAAGATTTCCGTTTCCCGCAGCGGCAACATGGATAAAAAGATCCGCGAAAAGATGGACGGGAAATTACCCTTTGATTCTTCCGATGCGATAATCAAATACGTTTTTTCGACGGGTGCATCCGAAAATGGAGAGTCGCAAGTTATTGTTATGGCCGCTGCCCGGAGCAATGTCGATCGTCAGTTGGCGATATACGAAAATGCGGGTCTAAGCGTTAAGAGTATGGGTGTATGGCCCATGGCAATGACGAGTTGTTATATCAATTTTTTCGGCAGGCGTGCTAGCGATGCCGGTACGATAGCGATGCTTATGACGGTTGATCATGCGTGCAGCAATATCGTGATATGCAAACACAAGGAAATCTTATTTGCCCGTACTGTCCCTATTGGAGTTTTTCACTTTGGTCGAGAAGAGATGGTTACTCGCCTGATGTCCGAAGTCGATGCCTGCTGCAGGTATTTTGAGTCTATCCATTCCGAGAGGCATGTTGAAAGGCTTGTATTGTTTTCCGGTCGAGGTGTTGACGGGTTTGTTTGCGAAAAAATTTCCGACCTTGCACAACGTATCCAGGTTCCCGCTCAGATCGGCGATGTACTGGCTGCGGTTGAGACGGAAAATAACGGTCATTTCGGAGTTGACAGGCGCGGCAGCGATGTTGACTGGTCGCTTGCCTTTGGTCTCAGTCTTGCGGGTTTAAATTGAGGTACGTTTTTTTATTGAAAGAAAGCGGATTCGATAATGTCTAAAGTTGATTTTTTGCCTAACGAATATGTTCAACAGCGAGATACGAGCAGAGTGAATCTTTTGTATTTGATTCTGCTTTGCGCGGTGATGGCGGGTATAGGCGTTACGTTTTCATTTATTAAGCTTCGGCAGCGAAGCGTTCAAAAAGAGCTTGCGTCGATAACCGTCAGTATGTCAAAAGCCCGCGATCAGATGGAACTTGTCGAGCAGCTACAGGCTAAAGGTAAGGGTTTGATGAAAACGGCATCGATCACTACGGGGCTTCCCGATGTGGTTCCCCGTACGATAATTCTTGCGTGCCTGACAAACAGTCTGCCCGATGGCGTATCGCTGCTT
>DAOVIC010000028.1 GCA_030671565.1 Anaerohalosphaeraceae bacterium | reverse complement strand
GCGGTGGATATAATTTGCAGATCGCCTGGTCGACGGGTGTGCTTGCTGGTTTGAATGCGGTGAAAAAGTAAAACAGCAGGACGCTGGGCGCCCTGCCGTTGGGAGGTTTTATCTATTGTTGTGAGTTTTTCCGGGCCATTTGTCTGTTCTGAATGATGAGGCGGGGAGGCCTTCTTTGTTGGCCAGGTTTGGCTGGGCCGCGTTTGACCATCCGTAGCGTACTGCGACGGGTTTCTTTACTCCTTCGCTTGAGACTATAACTGTTTTTCCATCGATCGCCGCTTTTGCCTGGACGAAGTTTTTGTCTTCTGTTGCGATGGTAAAGTGTGTTAGTTCTTTGCCGTCTCTGGTTGTCAGTCCTGAGCCTGTGTGGTTGAATGACAGGCGGATCTTGTCGCCTTCTATTTTCATGGATCTGTACAGCGGGCCCGAGTAGACGAGGCCTTTTTTGCGGTAGTCTTTTGCCAGTGCCCATAGTGCCAGGCGTTTTCCAACGTCCAGTTTGTTTGTTGGGTGAATGTCTGTGGGGTTTCCGATGTCCATTGTTACGGCCATGCCGGTGTTTTTCAGTGAGAGAGTTGCAAGCTGAGCTTCGCGGAGTTCCTGTGAAGGCTTTTCGGAATTATAATTGAAAGGAGCGAGCTGAACATAATAGAAGGAAAAATCGCCCTGGTTCCAGTCCTGTCTCCAGTTTTTGATCATTGTGGGGAAAAGGGTTCTGTACTGCCAGGCGCGGGCAACGTTTGCTTCGCCCTGATACCATATAGCGCCTTTTATTGCGTAGGGGATAATGGGGGCGATCATTGCGTTGTAGAGGCTTGACGGGCTGCGCTGATTTCTTATAGCAGGTTTTTGGGGAGGGTAGGGCGGATTTTTCCCTTCGGCTTTTGCTTTTTCGGCTTGTTTTTTCCAATTTTCATATTGAAGGGGATATTTTTCCAGGGCCTCTGGAAGTCTTTCGATTTGATGTTCGTGTCGCTCTAGGATGGGTGTCAGGATGTCATTTTTTTGGAGGAATTCTTTTCTTGTCCATGCTTCTGCGGGTGTTCCACCCCAGCTTGTGTTTATCAGGCCTATTGGTATGTCGAGTTCGTCCTGGAGGTGTTTGCCGAAGAAGTATGCTACTGCGCTGAAGTTACTTACGTTTTCGGGTGAGCATTGTGACCAGTTTCCTGTGCAGTCGTCTTTTGGCTGATCGGCGACATCCCTTTTTACGGTGAAGAGTCGGATATTTGGGTAATTTGCTGTGGCGATGTGCTGGTCTGCGTTTTCTGTTTTGGACATTGACCATTGCATATTTGACTGGCCTGAGCAGAGCCAGACTTCACCGATGAGGATGTTTTGAAGTTTTATGGTGTTTTTGCCTGTGATGGTGATGTCGTATGGTCCGCCTGCTTTTGGGGTTTTTAGTTTTAATTTCCATTTACCGTCTTTGCCGGTTGTGGTTTTTGCGGAAGTTTTCCAGCTGGCGATTATGGAGATTTTTTCTCCGGGGTCGGCCCAGCCCCAGACCGGGGCGTTTGCCTTTTGCTGGAGCACCATGTTATCTGCGATCACGGCGGGGAGTTTTACGTCTGCATAAGATACTGCGGAAGCGATGAGGACGATTACGATTATGGTGAGCCAGGCGATTTTATTCATAGTGCCCTTTCCTTGAAAATTTAGCGGTACATGGTGAGGTGGTTTTAATGATTTTGTTATATTGTATCAGGTGAGAACTTGCAAAACTATGGAAAATGTGCGTCAGTCCTGCAAAATTTTGTTGAGGGATCTGTTCGGAAAAAGGCTGATCGCTGTTTGCCTGCTCTTTTTCTGTTACAGGCAGTATACTTCCTGGGCAATTTTGAATCCGGCGTCGAGAGCCTTTGAGAAATCAGGGTCCAGTGAGTTTGTTATATTATGAGTACTCAAGAATTCTTTTGCCAGGCTGGCTGCATCTGAAAAGCCACTGTTTTTTACATTTTCCTGCATCCAGTTCACTATTTCTTTTTCGGTCATTTTTGTCTCCCGCTGACAATATTCCAATATCGTTACAAATGATAGCACTTTGTATTATTGATATCGGCTAGTTTGAGGTTCATGAACAGATAAAAAATAAATGAAGTGTGGTTTGTGTGCATATCGAGCTTGTTGTTTTATGGTTGAAAGTGAGTTATCAGTAAGTACAATATGTAGCAGTCGGGCTTGCTAGTATAATGTGGGCTGATTGTGATTTTTATTTTGGAAAGTGGTTATATCAGGGAGTTTACGTTCGATGGCAGATGTTTTTCGGTTACCTAAGCTTGGCAAAAGCATGAAGGGCGGCGTAGTGGTTGCCATATACGTGAAAGATGGTTCTAAGGTCGAGAATGGGGATGTTGTCTTTGAAATTGAGACTGATAAGGCCACACTTGAGGTGGAGTCTTCGGAGTGTGGTTTCGTCAAAAAGATACTGGTCGATGAGGGGCAGATGGTCTTTGTGGGCGGTCCCTTACTTGTTGTTGGCAGTAAGGAGGAAAAGATCGACAAGAGTTTTATCGACGGTTTAATTGCCGAGCTGGACGGCGAGCAATCTGTCGGGCCGGTTGCTGGATTTAGCGATGACACAGAACCTGTCGGGGATGCGGAACTGCTTGCGGCATTTCTGAAGGCGAATCTTGAGAGGGAGGCGGAGGGCGATAAGGTTGCTTTGAGTGAGTTTCAGCAGCTGACGAGCCGCAGAATGCTTTGGAGCAAACGTAATATACCTTGCTTTTATCTCAGTATTGAGGCTGATGTGACGAATTTGCTTGCGGGATGCGGCAAGGATGCTGGCGGTGTAGAGGTTTTGCTGGAGGATTTTGTTATTTTGGGGCTTTCGGCAGCATTGAAGCATTATCCTTTGATGACGGGCCGGCTGAGTGGAGATACCATTGAGTTGGCTGAAAATGCTGGTATAGGTGTGGCGGTGGAGGTTTCAGGTGCAGTTTTGTCTGCAGCCTTACATGATGTCTGCGGTAAGAGTGTTAAGGATATAGCGAAGTGCCGCAGCGAACTTGTCGGGCGGGTTCTTGAAGGCAAACTTGGGGCGTCGGACATCGAAGGCGCATGTATGACGTTGAGCAATGCAGGTGTTTTTGGCGTTGATAATCATATTCCGATCGTGATCCCCGGGCAGTGCAGCGGGCTTGGTATGGGGCGGGTGAAAGGGAAATGCGTCAAGTCGGCAGGTGAAGTTGTTGAGAAAAAGACAGTTTGCCTTTCTCTGGCTGTTGATCACCGGATCGCAAACGGTGCAGAGGCAGCACAGTTTTTGGACAGTATTAAGAAAATGCTTGAGAGTTCTGAGGGTATGGATTGAGACTTTTGGCAGGGGTTTGAAGGCGATTTGGGGCGTGAAACGGCCATGATCGAGTGTTATTGAGGGGGTGATTTCAGTATTGTAAACACAGGTGGGGACGGTGTTTACGGGGGGCGGTCTATCGGGGGGAAGCTTATAACTGTACTGGTGCGGCGGTGCCGGACGGGCAGCAAAAGGGTCGAAAACTGCCTGAAGGTTCGATAATTGTGCTGATATCTGTTTTTTTTCGAGTATTGTCCGATAAAAGGCTAAAGTTTCCGTGTGTTTTTGTCGACACTTAAAAGGTGTAGGCACCTTAATTTATGGCGATATCCTGCTAAAAAAAGAATCAGTTTTATCAGGGATGACACAGGGGAACTGAAATGAGAACGATAGCAATAGTCAATCAAAAAGGTGGATGCGGCAAGACAACGGTGTCTATAAATCTGGCAAGCGCCCTGTCAGGGAAGGGTTACAGAACTTTGCTGGTGGATATGGATCCGCAGGCGCATTGTGCGGTCGGTCTTGCAGTACCTGACGAACAAATCGAACAGAGCATCTACGATGTGCTGGTAAGTCATAGCAGGGGCGAACCTTTGCGTTTGAGTGAGATCATGTGGAAGATATCCGATCGCTTCGAATTAGCTCCTGCCAGTATCGACCTTGCGGCTTTTGAGCAACAGATGTCCGGTGTTGTCGATAGCGAAAGCACTTTGAGAAATGTTTTGAAAAAGGCCAAGCGTGATTATGACTATGTTGTAATCGATTGTCCCCCTGTTGTTGGAGCACTTACTTTCAATGCTATCCGTGCAGCTACCGATGTTGTAGTTCCAGTTGAGACGGGTTATTTTTCTCTTCATGGTCTAAGCAAGCAGCTTTCGACATTGAATGTTCTTTGCGAGCAGTGTTCCCAGAGTATAAACGTGATGGTTCTTGCCAGCATGTATGACATTCGTACCAAGATGGGCCGTGAGATACTTGGTGAATTGCGTAAGCATTTTGGCGACCGCATGTTTACTACGGTAGTGAATTTTAACACAAAATTGAAAGAAGCGGCAAGTCTTGGCCAGCCTGTCAGCGAGTATGACCCTGCGAGTAAGGGGCATAAAGATTTCGAGGCACTTGCCGAAGAGTTGGTTGCTACTGATACGCAAACGCACAGGGTCGAGGTTGTCGATGTTTTGCAATCGAGAATCGAGGCTATCAGTGCCAGTGCCGAAGAGTTGTTGTCCTCGGTTAAGCCTATAGAGAAGCGAGGGGGTACGGCAGTTCTTGAACCCGTAGAGGTTGTTAAATCTGCGGCGGTTAGCGAGGCTGTCAAAATAAATAAACCTGTAGAAGAAAAGAAACCTGTTGCGATTAGCGAAGTTGCTGAAATTAGTAAGCCGATCGAAGAGGTCGAGCCTGTGGCAGAAGTTAAAACAAAAAGCCTTGATGAGAAACTTGCCGAATTTTATGGTGTAAGGCAGGTCGGCGAGGCGGTTATGTTTGTAAGTCTTTATCCTCGTGCCGAACGTGTTGCGATCGCAGGCGAATTCAATAACTGGCAGCCTGATCAGCATCCGTTTAAGAAGGTCAGTGAGAACGGAGTCTGGCAGATAAAACTTCCGCTTGGTAAGGGCAGGTATCGTTATCGTCTGGTAGTTGACGGGCAGTGGCAACAGGATCCTTACAATGGTATGACCGAGGTGAATCCTTACGGTGAGTACAACTCAGTTGTTGAGGTGTGCTAATGCCAAAGGTTGGCTGCAGCTTAGATTAGTTTTTTTACCATGGATTAAAAACGAAACCGCGGATTACGCGGATTTACTAAAAAGTATTTATAAAAACACACGCATAGCAAATTGATTGCTGCTGCGTGTGTTTTTTTATGGTTTTGTATTATTGGGGTTTACTGCAGTGCCTTGTCCTTTTTTATTACAGCTTCGCTTTGCTCTTTTCTGAATTTGTTCAGGTTTTCGGCGAGTTTTTCATCTGCGAGGGCGAGTATCTGGACAGCAAAAATAGCGGCGTTTTTTGCGCCTGCTTTTCCTATTGCCATCGAGGCGACTGGTACTCCCGGGGGCATTTGTACTGTGCTAAGGAGTGCGTCGAGGCCGCATGGTCCGGATGATGCCTGGAGGGGCACGCCGACGATTGGCAGTGGTGTTCTTCCTGCGAGTGCACCTGCGAGATGTGCGGCCATGCCGGCTGCGGCGATAATGACTTTTATACCGTTTTCGGCTGCACTATCGGCGAAATCTGCGGCAATCTGCGGTGTTCGGTGGGCAGAGATGACGCGTACTGTGGGGTCAATGCCAAAGGATTTCAGCTGGTCTACGCAACTTTGCATGACGGGCAGGTCGCTGTCTGATCCCATTACTATTGCAACGGGCGTTTTTTTATCAGCAGTCATTTAATTTTCTCCATGAAAATAAAAAAGTTATATCTTTTGCCTTTTTCAGGACGATACCCTTAGGGGTAGTGAAATTCCGCGAGTAAGGCCGCAACTTATTGCCTGTAAGCACTTAACCGCGGACAAATGGTAAATTTTTAACTGAGAGCACTGTATATTAAGCGTAAATGCTGTGAATTTCAAGCGCTGAGTCCGGTATTTTATATGGGCCTGTCGTCTTGTCGATGGCAGTTATATTATTATGGAGGATCCAGTTATGGGTATTCGCAAGTCAGTTGTTGCCGGTCAGTTCTATCCGGCTGATCGCAAAGGGTGTGTCGCTGAATTGAATGAGTGTTTAACGGAGGGTGCGTTCGAAGGGCGATTGCCGGATAAGATAGTTGCGGGGATCGTTCCTCATGCAGGTTGGACATTTAGCGGTGATCTTGCGGGGCGTGTTTTTGGGGCTATAAAGAAGGTCGACGGGGAGGTTGATACGTTTGTGATATTCGGTGCCGCTCACCGGTATATCGGTCGAGATGCGGCGATCTATGACCGCGGGGCGTGGTTGAGCCCGCTTGGCGAGATATCTATCGACGAGGAGCTTGCCGATGCGATCGCTTCGATCGATCATGTCAGCAGGAAAGAGAGTTGCCATCGCGATGAGCATAGCATTGAGGTGCAGATACCGTTTATCCAGGAGTTGTTCGGCGATTGTAAGATAGTTCCTGTTTTGATGCCGCCCGTTTCTGTGGCGGTGGATATCGGCAGTGAGGTTGGGCGTATTGTCGGTGAGCTTGATGGTAAAAAAGTTGTTTGTATTGCGTCAACCGACCTTACTCATTACGGCCGGCAGTACGGTTTTTGTCCGAAGGGTTCGGGAGAGGCTGGTATAAAATGGGCCAAGGAGGTCAATGACAGGGCATTTATCGATCTTGCGCTGAAGATGGAATCGGCTGGTGTTCTTAAGGCGGCTGAGGAGAGTATGAGTGCGTGCGGGCCGGGGGCAGCGGCAGCGGTGATCGCGGCGGCGAAAGCGATGGGCAAGAGTGAGGGGGTCTTGCTGGGGCATACGCATAGCGACGAGGTGATGAGGGAGAAATACGGTCGTTATAGTGAGGAAAGTGTTGGGTATGCTGGAATCGTTTATTAAGGGTGTTCTTAAATCAATCCGAGGCATAATTGAAGAAAAAAAGAATATCCAACACTCAACAAGGAACATTCGATGATGAAGTGGTGGATTCGGCCCCTGGCCGAGGCAGATAATACAAAAACAGGCCCCCAGGCCGAAAGGGAGCTTCGTGAAATGAAGGATTCCTTTTTCGGCCCGGCGGTCCTCTTTCCTGGATGTAAAACCGCAGTTGCTCTAGTTTCTTAATCCAGTTTCTTTTTGTCCTCGGCGACATTTCTGTTTCCCCAAATTTAACCCAGAACAGAAGCGACTATAACTGTCATATATAACTGTCATATATATAATAAGAAATAAAATCAGGGATGCCAAATCGAGGGGGTGAAATTCCATATTTTTGTGAAAAATGCGTTTTCAGGTGCGTTAGGGGGGTAAAAGCAGGCTTCGGTGGGGCTGTTTTATATACAAAACTTCTAAATCCTGGGGCAAAGCTGTATTTGAATGCTTGGGCGACAGGTTTTGCTGCTATAGGCTCATGAAATCTGGTATTTTCTGGAGCGAACCTTTTGGGTCGACGCATGCGAGTGTTGTTATTGCTTCCGCAAGCACTATTCCGGAGGCATTTTTCAGTGAATATGAGTGTTCTACGCGTGCAGACGTTACCTTTGTGATGGTGGTGCTTAGGTCCAGCTTTTCGTCATAGAGTGCCGGTCTGCGGTATTTGATGTTTAGGTCTGCGACGACGAAGAACGTTCCGGCTTTTTCGAGTTGGCTGTATGCGATGCCGTTTTCTCGCAAGAGTTCTGTTCGTCCCATTTCGAGCCATATCGGATATACGGTGTGGTGTACGACGCCGGCCTGGTCGGTTTCACAATATCGAGGGATAATAGTGATGGTGTGGGTGGTTACCGTTGTTTTTTCAGGAAGCTTCATTTCCATGTTTTGATCGCAATAAACTGTTGTGCAACAAGGTCAAGTGTTATTTTAATTTTGAATCGACAGGACAGGTTATGGGGCGGGCGATGATTTTGCAAGAAAAAAGCGAAATCTGTAAATCTTAAGATAGTTTTGAACGTATGATTTGCGTAAATCAGTAATTTTTGTGCGGCGGTCTGCTTGTCGTTGGTGAAGAAACTTGACTGCGGGGGTTGATTTTGCTACTTTAAGCGGGAACTCGGTTTAAAAATAGAAAAATCAAAGATCAAAAATAAAAATGCAAAATTGAGGATACGGTTTGACGGCCGAGGCTGTTTTATTGTTGGAACGGATGTTTTATGAAATCATATTCAGTAATTTTAGCCCAGGTTATTTTGGTTGTTTTTTCGTCGTTTGCTTTGTGTGCAGGCCGGGGGAAAAGTGCGGCTGCCGACACGATCGTGGTAACTGTCAATGGCAGGCATATTATGCAGAGCGATCTTAGCAAAGAGATCGAAGGTCAACTTAAGAGGATGATGGCTCCTACGGAAATTCTTACCAGCGCGATGCGGTTTGAGATGCGGAGGAAAGCGATAGATACTTTGGTAGAGAGGCGGGTTATCGCCGACAGGATCGCGTTTAAAAAGGTAACGGTTAAGGATGAGGAAATTTATAAGCGTATGCAGGAGACAGCACAGCAGGCGGGGGTCAACGTGGACAGTTTTTTGAGTATGGTTATGGTCAATGAAGGTGTCGGGCCCGACGAATTAAAGCGACGTATCGGGATGGAGATGTGTTTTGATAAGCTCATCAAGATGGAGGCGGGGGCAAAGGCTTTTGAAGTGAAGGAGGCAGAGGCGAAAAGATATTACGATAAGCATGTCTATGAATTTAGAACTCCGACGGCAGTGCGTGCCAGTCATATACTGATAAAGATGGAGGGTTCGGAGAAGTCGGCTGAGGCGAAAGCTAAGGTCAAGGTTGACGATATAATGAAACAGGTCAGGAGCGGGATCGATTTTGGTATGCTGGTTAGCCGTTACAGTGACGATGAGAATACGCGGAAGACGGGAGGTGATCTGGGTTTTTTTACAGAAGAGAATATGATGCCGGAGATCGCCGAGGTGGCGTTGAGTTTGATACCGGGTGAGGTTGCTAATCCGATCAAGATGCCTTACGGGTATCATATTATTAAGGTGACCGACAGGAAGGAAGGCGTGCAGATACCTTATGAGCAGGCGAGAGAGGATATAATTAAATGGCTTGGAGAAGAGAAGAAGCGTGGGTTTTCCGTTCAGTATGTTGCGCATTTACTTTCCAGGGCCCGGATCGTGTGGCCGCGGGAGCTGAAATGATTAATGTCTGATGATTAATCAGGGGCCGCTGGCTTTTGCTTGCGGCTCTTTTTTTATGCGCATTGGGTTTTGTTTTGGGACTGGTTATATCTTAATAGCACGGATTGCGCATATGTTATCTTGCTATGGGGTGGAAAAGTAAAAAAATTTATCTTTTTGTTTTGCATGGGGTTATGTTTTTTTGGCACTTCTTTTTTTTGAAATTTCGCACGAAACGCGCAAGTTGGCGGGTAATACAGAGGCGTGTCATAAGGCGTTTTGGTTTGCGTTGAGGAAAATTAATAAAGAGGCTAAGTTATGGGGTTTGATTTCGGGGGTTTTGGTCCTGGCGTTCTTGACGAATCTTTTGTCGAGTGGCTTGTTGACGGACAGTGGTCGGATCGTGCGGGGCGTTTTGGGCGGTTTTGGGAATATTATCAGAATCCGATTTATGATTCTGTCGAGACTGGTGGCGGCGCCGATAACGAGGCGAGCAGGAACTATGTTCAGGGTCAGGAGATCGGTTTGCCGTCGCGGATAACCGGTTTTTCATATCGAGGTGCAGACAGCATTTCCGGCGGGCAAGCGGTTGGTGATATCGGTCGCAAGGAGGTGGTGATCGAAAATGATATTGCCTGGCGTATTAACGCGATGGTTGATTTTCTATCCGGCAAGGGGGTAAGTTTTGTAAGTAAGGCACCGGATGGCCGAAGGCGCAGCGAAATCGAACAGATCATAAATGGCGTTTTTGCGGCTAATGGCGGTGCGGGTTTTATTCAGGATATGGCAGTGCTTGGGAGTGTGTACGGTTTCGTTGACTGTATAGTCCGGCCCGGCGAGGAGGTCCTTCATAAGATGCAGCGCCTGCACGGCGCAAGCAGCAATTCCAATGATTCTACCGGTTCGTCTTTTTCTTCATTTCATTCAGTTCTTCAATCTGCCTCCAAGGTGGGCCTGGAACTGATAGAGGCTCCGCGAGCACTGCCTGTTCTGAATGAAAATAATTACAGGAGGATCGATCATTACATTCAAAATTTTTATCAGCAGAAGAACTCCATCGTTACAGAAGGGGGTTTTATGCAGAGATTGCTTGGCGGGATATCTGACAGCAGCCGGCGCGATCAGGCGATGGTTACGGAAGTAATCGGTTCTAACTGGTGGCAAAGGTATGAGAACAGGGAGTTGGTCAGCGAAGGCGCGAATGTTCTTGGTGTTGTGCCGGTGGTGCATATTCAAAATATTGCACAGCCGTATTTTTATGAGGGGCAAAGCGATGTCGAGCAGCTTTTGGGTTTGCAGGATGAGCTTAATACCAGGCTTAGCGACAGGGCTAACCGGATAACTTTACAGTCTTTCAAGATGTATCTTGCCAAGGGTGTCGAGGGATTTGGCGACAGGGCGATTTCGCCGGGGAGGATGTGGTGTACTGATAATCCGGATGCGAGTATCGAGCAATTTGGCGGTGACGCTAAGACTCCGAGCGAGGATATGCATATAGTCGAGATTCGTGAGGCGATGGACAAAGTAAGCGGTGTGACTCCAGTTGTTGCAGGCGTGTTGAAGAATAAGCTTGGGAATCTTACGAGTGGTGTTGCGCTTAAGATGACGTTTATGGGGATGCTTTCTAAGACGGCGCGGAAACAGTTTACTTATGGAGAAGGGCTAAAGCAGATCGTACGTCTTGTTCTTCATACGCTGGATGCCTGCGGGGCATATCAGACGGATCCTGCGGAAAGAGAGGTCGAGGTTGTGTTTCCTTATCCTCTTCCTGAGGATGTGAAGGAGAAATTGCAGGAGGCGCAGATGAAGAAAGAGCTTGGTGTTCCGACGGAGCAGTTTCTGTCGGAACTTGGATACAGGTCATAGTAATTATACCTTTAGCTGAGGGTATTATACAGGAGAGGATTTTTTATGAGCGAAGTTGACTTGGTAAGTCAGGGGTTGTCAGAAGACGAAAGTTTGGGTGCGGATCGGCTTGTTCCTGTGGGGGAATCTATCCGGTATCGCAAGAGGGCGCAGACGGCAGAGAGGAAGCTGCAAGAGATTAGCGAGCAGCTTAGTGAGAGTAAGGTCGATGGCGAGAAGCTGAAAGTCGAGCTTGAAGCGATGCGGCTTGATCGAAAGCTTTCGAGCTGTCTTGTGTCTGCGGGAGTTAACGATCTGGAGACGGCGATGCTTGTTGCCAGGGAGAGGATGGATGGCAAAGGCGTCGAAGATGTCGATTCTGTGGTCGAGCAAGTAAGAAATGAGAAGGTGTATTTGTTTGGCGGTTTTGAAATGCCTGCGGCAGCGGAGCGGACATCTGGAATTAAGGACAGGTCGTCGGCGGGTAAAGGTGTTTTGGAGAGTGTGGCCAAGCGGGCTGCGGTAAGCGGCAGTCGATCTGATGTGCAGGAGTACATGCGTGTTCGACGTCGATTTGTAAATGTCTAATGTTTAAGGGAACCTCTAAAAATTCATTTTGTCGGACAAGCGAATCTTTTTGATTCCGGTCGGCGTCAGATAAAAGCCGCCTTAGCTTCAACTAAGGCTGATTTATCTTCCTTGCCGGAAAGCAAAAATCTTCTACTTGCCGCTCAAAAGCAATTATTAGAGCTACCCTTAATGAATAATGTCCAATGGTGGTTTCGGCCTTACGGCCGAGGCTATTTAATTATGTTTTGAAGGAGTTTTGATATGGCGTTTAGTGGTAAGTCAACTTATTCGGCGGGTACATCTCTGCCGGAAATAGCGGAAGATGTGGCGGATCTTGTCGGGATAGTAAGTCCGTATGAGACGCCGCTTCTGGATGCTTTGGGCGATCCGCTTCGGGGTGCGACGAGTACGCATCACGAGTGGCTTGAGGATATATTGCTTCCTAATAAGGATTCGGTGGACGATTCGTCTATTGCCGATCCTGACGGTGAGACTGCATTTGATGTGGCAAACGGCAGCAGGTTTCGTGTTGGCGACCAGATACAGGTCGAAGGTTCGGGCGAGCTTATGCTGGTGACGGCGGTTAACACCGATACGCTGACTGTCGTTCGCGCTTATGCAGGGACTGTCGCAGAGGATGTTGTTGACGGGCAGGTTATCAATATCCTCGGTAACGCGGCGCTTGAAGGCGGGGATAAGCCTGCGGCGCGGTTTACTAATCGCAGTCGGCTTGGTAATTACACGCAGATCTTTGCGTCTGCGGTCGAGGTAAGCGGTACGGATATGGCGGCAAGCCAGCTTGGTCTTAGCGATGAGATGGATTACCAGAAGCAGGAGCGTTTGCGTGAGCTTATACGCGACCTGGAAAATACGGTGATCAACGGCGGAAGAGCGGCGAGCGATCCGCAGGGCAGCGATACTGTAAGACGAACGATGAAGGGTCTTATTCAGCATCTTTCAACGAACGTATTCAGTACCGGTGACAGCGGTTTTCCTGCGGGCAGCGATCTTGACGAAGAAATGGTCAACTATGTGCTTCGTAATATCTGGGAGAACAGCAACGGTAATGTCGACCTGATCCTTGTTGGCGGATTTCAGAAGCGTAAGATCAATGCGCTGCTTTCCGGTATTCGCGGATATACGTCGAGCGATACGGTTTATCGTGACCTGCTTAGCGTTTACGAGAGTGACTTCGGTGTTTGCAAGGTGGTTGCGACGCGGTGGCTGCCGCAGGACGCGGTTATCATGCTCGATTCTTCGAGGGTCAATGTGCTTCCACTTGCGGGGAGGAGTTTTCACTTTAAGCCGCTGGCCAGTGGCGGTGATTACGAGTGCGGCGAGCTTATCGGCGAGTATACGCTGGAGCTTAAGAACGAGGCTGCACACGGTTTGATCCGCGGTTTGAGTGTCAGTTAGTACTGAGGACAAAGCACTAGTTTTTTCAAGTTTGCACGAGCGATCGTGCAAACCGTAACGGCAGCGTGTGTGTGCGTTGTCCTTACGGTTTTCACGTTTTTTTGAGGTTTTGTTATGCAGATATTTTCCAGTGATTCGGATTTATTGAAGTATGAAGCTGTTCTTTTTGCGGATCTTCATTTTCCGTGGCAGGTGGTTCGTGAAGGGACGGGAGCGGTTTTGAACGGTACGACTTTAACGGCTTCGGAGGGGGATTTTATTGCCGGACAGGTTGCGGCAGGCGGAGTTGCGTACCTGCGGAGCGACGACGGTAAGCTTGACGGTGCATATGAGATAGTATCGGTTGACGGGGCGGATGAGCTTACAGTTTCGGTGGTGCGAGGGGATGTATCTTTGGCTGCTGTTGGGCCGGGAGATGCCAGTGATATTCATTACAGGATAAGTACTTTTGCACCTCAGGGACGGCAGGTGTTGTTTGAGCTTACGCAATATTTCGGTATCGGGCCTGGTGACAGCAGCAGTGAATTCGATGCCGATGACCTGGTCGATACCGAAGCTCTTCGTCAGGCGTCAGTGTTTGCGGTGATAGCGAGTGTTTATGCGACTTTGGCGAGCAGAGGAGATGACGCAGGTTTGTGGAAGAAGAGCATGCATTACCAAAAGCTTTTTGAGAAGGGGCGGGCCCGGTGCAGGATAAGTCTTGATGCCGGC
>DAOVIC010000118.1 GCA_030671565.1 Anaerohalosphaeraceae bacterium | reverse complement strand
TTAAGGTCGGCAAGCGTATTTATCGCGACCCCGTTTACCGTTTCGACCACGCTGTTGAGGTATCTTTTGGAGTATGAGTTTACTTCATCGGGAAGCATCTCGGACATGACGACATATTCTTTTCTTTCTTTTGACTTGTTCAGCTGTATGGAGTTCGCGAAGAGGTATTTCAGTCGGAAGGGGATTTCCGATGCCCATTCCTGCCCCCACGTTTCCAGATAGTTTCTGCTTAGGGGTACGAAGGTAAGGCCCGCGTAAAGGTAGTACCTGGGTTTTTCGTCGAACTGCCTCCAGTACGGTAGCGGAGGGCGATTGACCGCGACGGTTGCCGTTGCGGTTTGCTCCCGGCCGTTGCGGTAAAGGGTTATGCCGATGGTATCGCCGATCTGCTTTTGTTCGATGATTTCGGACATATGCAGGGTCAGTCCGTAGACGTTTACCATTCCGTCGTTGTCGATGTCGTAGTCGTCAAGTTTTGTGATGACGTCTTCGGGCTCGAAGATATTTTCGACGGAACTGTTGAGCATGGTGTTGAGTACCACGACGCCCTGCTGGTCGGGCGGGAGGTTCAGGTACTGGTGGTAGCTTTCGGAATGGAGGGCCGGGAAGAAGCTAAAGCCCATCGAACCGAAACCGTCGTATGTGCCGTCGGCGGTATCGTCGAGGAAGTGTTGTATTACGGTGGTGGGTATCATGTAGCCGATGTTGTCTGCAGCTCTTAGTCCCTGGAATGCGACGCCGACGACCTTTCCGTCCTGCATTACCGGTCCGCCTGAGTTTCCGGGGTTTATCGCGGCATCTGTCTGGACGACGAGGTGTCTATCTGCGCGGCTATGCGAGTAGACGTCCATCTGTATTCGTGAGACCACTCCTTCGGTGACGGAGATGTGCCTTCCGCCCATTGGAAATCCGTATGTTCGTACGGTGGAGTTTGCAGTGGGGATCGGCCCAAGCTCCAGCGGGACGGTATCGTTGAAAAAGGCCGGATCCTGCGCGGTGAGGATCGCCAGGTCGCAGTCGTGTCCGATGTAGGCGACGCGGGCGAGGTAACGCTGGGGCAGGCCCTGTTTTTTCAGCTCGACGTATTTGCTGTTGCTTACGTTGTGGGCGTTGGTAAGGATGGAGTTTTCGGAAATAACAAAACCGGAGCCTACGCCGGAAGCCATCGCGGTTTGTTTCCAGGGTGTGGCGTAGTCAAAATCCTGAGAAACGCTTTTAATAAGGATGACGGATTTCTGGTAGGTATTGGCGGGATCATGTGCGGCGACCGATGCGGAAAGCACGGCGATCAGGGATAAGAGCAGAAGAGCCTGCGTTTTTACTGACGGGTACATATTGTCGTCTCCTTTTTCGGAACTACGTATGTTCTGTCGTGCGCATTGCTGCGGAAAGTCCTGATTATATAGCACAGCTAAGGATTGGCCAGATATTTATATGCGGGTATTCTGAAAAACTGTTCGCCTGCGGCAAAAAAGCATTTGCCGGCAGCTTACGGCTATTCGTAGGGGTCATTTTTTATTAACTGAAGCTGTAGTGTTTTTTTACGGCTTGTTCGACGTTCCAGGCACATTTTAGTCCCGTGGGGAAGACTACCAGGTCGCCGGCGCCGAATGTTACCGCTTCGCCCGCCCCGCCCCAGCCGGTTACCGTGACTTTGCCTTCAATGATAAGGCATGTTTCGGTCTGGGTGTATTCCCAGTCAAACTCGCATGGGTCGCTTGTCCATATCGGCCATTGCCTGCAGGCGGCGATCTGCTCGTCGGTCGGTTTGGTAACGGTAATGTCTTTTATAGCAGGCATTTTTTTCTCCCTAAGCTTTCGGTTTCAGATACCACAAGAATATCAAATTCAGCGCTTAGGTCAACGAGAAACTTTGTGTTCCAGTAAAAGTCTAGCTCTTGATCTTCAGGCAATCGTGCATAAAACAGCAATCCAAACTCTGACAGTGGCCGTTTGAATTGCCAAAGCAGTTCGTACAGCCTTCGGCTGTCTGGATAGCGTGAATAAGGTCCATCTTTTTGAGCTTGCCCGGATTTATACCAAGAGATTTGGCCTTTTGCTTTACTTCCGACATCTTCATGGATCTCGAAGCGGTATTGATCGCGATCATGTTACCCCCTTTAACCACGCCGGCAAAAAGCCGGGCGAATCAAATAAAATTTGCGTTTCGAGCCACCTTGACCCCGGTGTATTGATCGGAAATTTGCGAGGGCAACTTTAGTACAAGCAAAACAAAAAGCCTACGCCAAAAGGATTAGCTTGTCCGCCAAAATGAATTTTTAAAGGCTCACTAAATGTTTCCGTTGTCCTGCCTTGCGTATTCTTTTTCGGTAACCACTTTCAACGTTTTTTGTGCCAGCTTTTTGCCGCTGCAGTATGTTGTCAATGTCCAGGGCCCAAGCTTGTCTTCAAGCGGCAGCCAGATGGTGTCCCCCAGAAAAAAACGGTAGTCGTTGCTGTTGATGTAAACATCGCCGACAAAAGCAGGCGCGGTCTCGCCGGAAGAATCCTTAAAAGGGGGATGGTCGATCTCAAAGGTAAGCTTTTTGCCTTTACCGCCGGTAATATGCAGCACATACCCGAACTCAATATCGAGCCTGCACGGAATCTTCGTGGTTCCTTCAAGAAAGCGGGGAAGCTCCTTGTCGCCCTTGTCAAACCGCTCGTAAATCCCAAAAGTACGAACAACGCATTTGATCTTCTTAGCCATAAAAGGATTATAACAGCAAACCCGTAAACATCCAACTGCCCATCGCCGCCAGAGCGGTTTTAGTACTGAGGCTGGAAATATTTGTCGATTTGCTGTATATTGGATGCGTGGTTAAAAATATGGGATATTTATGACAGATCAACAGTTACAGGAATTCAAAGCCTGGTTCGCCGATTACATCATAGACTTTTACGGTACCAGTTCTTATATCGACGCGAACCTTGAGCTTAAGGAGACTCATACCGATTACGTTTATAAAGAGGCGGTTTATATTGCGGACGCTATGGCTCTTGGCGAAAACGATCGGCTTATCGCTGCCGCCGTGGGTCTGTTCCACGACCTTGGCCGTTTCGAGCAGTTCGCAAAATATCAAACCTACTCCGACTCCAAAAGCGAAAACCACAACCTCATGGCCGTCCGCATTCTCAAAGAATACGACATACTGGCGGGGCTGGATGAAACCGAACAGGACATAATCCTAAAGGCCATCGAGCTTCACGGCGTAAAGGACCTGCCCGCCAACCTTGACGAGTCTACGGACCTCCACGCAAAGATCATCCGCGATGCCGACAAGCTCGACATTTATCGGGTACTCATAGAGAAATATCGCGAATACAAAGCCGACCCGGAAAATTTCCCCCTCGAGCTGGAATATACGGACGAACCGACATATGCGCCGCACATCGTCGAAGCGATCGAAAATTACGCACAGGTCGACTACACGACGCTGAAAACGCTAAACGATATGAAGCTGCTGCTGCTGGCGATGATATTTGACGTAAATTTCGCCCCGACTCTCAACCGCATAAAACAACACGGCTATGTCGAGCAATTGCTTCAACTGCTTCCAGACGACGAGGTTATGAAAAAAGTCGGCCGGATCATACATACCTACATGGAAAACAAAATAGCCCAGCTGAACACTCAAGCCAACTCTTGACATCGCCGCCGCTTGCCCTTAGGATTAACGGTTCGTTTTAATAGTTTTGATGGAATCGGTTGTATAAGGGAGATAATCGTGGCTAATGTGATATTGCAGACGGAAATACCAGGCGTTGAGGTTCGGCACGGCAAGGTCCGTGATATTTACGACCTCGGCGACAAACTCATAATCGCAGCCAGTGACCGCCTAAGCGCGTTCGACGTCATAATGAAAAGCGGAATCCCCCACAAGGGAGCCATCCTCACGAAAATATCAAAGTTCTGGTTCGACTATCTCGAAGGTGTCGTAGAAAACCACATAATAAGCACCGATGTAAACGAATTCCCCGAACCATACTGCAACTACGCCGACCAGTTAAAAGACCGCAGCATGCTTATCAAAAAGACAAAGGTTCTTCCCGTTGAATGCATCGTCCGAAGTTACATCACCGGAAGCGGCTGGAAAGAATACCTCCGCGAAGGGACTGTCTGCGGAATAAAACTTCCCAAAGGCCTAAAGCAATGCCAGAAACTGGACGAGCTGATATTCACCCCTTCGTCAAAAGCCGAACAAGGCGAACACGATGAAAACATCAGCTTCGCCGAAAGCGTAAACATCATCGGCGCCGAAGCGGCAAACTACGTCCGCGACAAAAGCATCGAGATTTTCAAAAAGGCAAGCGAATACGCCGAAAGTAAAGGCATCATACTTGCCGACACAAAATTCGAATGGGGAGTAATCGACGGCAGGATCATCCTCATCGACGAAATATTCACACCGGACTCATCGCGATTCTGGCCGGCAGACAAATATGAAGCGGGCCGCGACCAGGACAGCTACGACAAACAGTTCGTACGCAACTACCTCGAAGAAATAAACTTCGACAAATCAGGCCCCGGCGTAGTACTGCCCGATGACATCATTGAAAAGACCCTCGCCAAATACGTCGAGGCATACGAAGTACTAACCGGCAAAAAATTTGAACTCTGAGCATAAAGCTTGTTAGACCAAAAAGCTAACTCACTGCAATGGTACCGGCTGCTGGCGATAACGGCGGTTCACTTTTTCGTGGACACCTTCGGAGGTATGTACCCGGCGATCCTGCCGGCGGTTCGAACGGACTTCGGATGGACCCTTGCCGCCGGAAGCTGGATACTTTTCGTCCTGACAATAACCTGCAACGCCGGCCAGGTCATCTGCGGCCATCTCCGGCCGAACAAAAGCAACCCGCTCTTTATGCAAGCGGGAATGCTGCTGTCAACGGCGATATGTTTTCTCTTTCTATTTAAAAATGTCGGCGGCGGTTTCTGGATCATCCTGGTATTCGCATTCGTAACCGGCGCAGGAATTTCAATAACGCACCCCGAAGGTCTCCGCGCGGTTCACGCTCTGGACCGAATCCCGTCATCGATAAGCACCGCGATCTTCATGACGGGCGGATTTCTCGGTTTCGCATGCGGCGGCTGGATCGGAACCTCCCTGGTATCGCGATTCGGCCTCGAAGGCTTGCTTGGCTTTCTGGCGTTTCCGCCATTGGCGATATTGCTGATACACGCTCTGAATGTGCGCCTTGCCGTCGAAAACAAAAAAGCGAAAGATGACGCTGACGAACAAAAAACCAGGAACATTTCGTTCTGGGCAATACTGGTAATGGCGATAGGGTCGGCAACGGCATCGACGGTAATAGTTTACCTCCTGCCGACCCGACTTAACGAACTCGGTTTTGAACTTACATTCGGCGGCTGGTCGACAATGCTGTTTGGTTTCGGAGGAGCTGGGGGCGCATTGCTGTGGGCCCTGTTAGCTTACAGAAAAGGCGAGATGTTCTGCGCGATCGTATCCCTGCTGCTCGGCGTACCCTTCCTTGCCGT
>DAOVIC010000146.1 GCA_030671565.1 Anaerohalosphaeraceae bacterium | reverse complement strand
CACCGGTATTTTAGCTTATAACATAGCTGTCGAATGAAAATAGCGGACCAGCAATGAGATAGATTTTAATTTGAGGTAAATTATGGACATCAGGGTAAACCTGTCCCGGCCGGATATCACCGATGCCGAAATACAAGCGGTAACAGATGTTTTGCGTTGCCCCAACCTTTCACTCGGCCCCAAGCTCGGTGAATTCGAAGAGGCATTTTGCAAATATACATCCCGCAAACGCGCAGTCGCCGTCAACAGCGGAACAAGCGGCTTGTATTTGTGTCTAAAGGCCTTAGGCATCGGCCCCGGCGATGAGGTCATTACGACACCTTTTACGTTCATAGCTTCTGTTACAACCATAATGATGGTCGGCGCAAAGCCGGTCTTCGTAGATATCGACCCGGTAAGTTTGAACATGGACCCGGCCAGGGTCGAGGCCATGATCACCGATAAGACAAAGGCGATCATGCCCGTCGTAGTTTTCGGCGACCCGACCGGCCTTGATACGGTTTGTGATATCGCAGCCAGGCACGGCCTCTACGTTGTTGAAGACAGCTGCGAGGGCCTCGGTTCCGAGATCGCCGGCAAAAAGGTCGGTTCATTCGGTACGATGAGCACGTTCGCGTTTTATCCGAACAAGCAGATCACAACCGGCGAAGGCGGCATAATACTTACCGACGACGACGACCTTGCCAACATGTGCGTTTCACTTCGCAATCAGGGCAGGGGCACAGGCGGCGGATGGCTCGCACACGACCGCCTGGGCTACAACTACAGACTAAGCGACATTAACTGCGCGCTGGGAATAGTCCAGCTGTCCCGCATCGAAGAATTCGTCGCAAAACGAAGGAATGTTGCGAAGATGTATCTTGAAGCCCTCGGAGATGACGACAGGCTGATAGTGCCCAAGGCGCCCGCAGGCTGCAGGATGAGCTGGTTCGTATTCGTAGTACGCCTGGCCGATGAAAACATAAACATCGAAAAACGCAACGAGATACTAAAGGCGATGCTGGCAAAAGGAATACAGGTAAGCAACTACTTCCCGCCGGTCTACCTTATGCCGTTCATAGCCGAAGAATACGGCCTCAAAGAAGGCGACTTCCCAATAACCGACGACGTGTGTAAAAGAACAATGGCCCTGCCGTTCCACAACAACCTGTCAAAAGAGGATATCCAACTGGTAGCAAGGGAACTGAAAGCAACCCTAAACGAACTGCTCTAAGACTCGAGTTTTTTGCGATTTGTACTATTTTTCGAGGGATATATAGTGCTCACAGTTGAGATTTCATCTTAGTTCGCAGGCAGCGCCTTTACAGTAATAAAATACAGTACTGCTGGCGGAAATTTATTACCCCGAAGGATATAAATTTTGTTTTGGAGCTTTCGAATGAATGTTGACAGGCGCAGGTTTTTGAAATTTATAGGGTTTTCGGGGATTTCTTTAGCGGTTGGAGGATGTGGCGGATTTCATCGGTCGTCTTCGTTGAAGAAACCTAATATAGTTTTGATCCTCGCTGATGACCAGGGTTGGGGCGATCTTAGCATCAATGGCAACGTAAACCTCAGTACACCAAATATCGATTCACTGGCCCGTGACGGAGTCAGTTTCGACCGATTTTTCGTATGCCCTGTTTGTGCGCCTACGCGTGCAGAATTCCTGACCGGCAGGTACCATCTTCGCAGCGGTGTCCATGGTGTTTCAAGGGGTGCCGAGCGGATGAATCTTGACGAAAAAACCGTAGGCGATGCATTTGTCGCTCAAGGATATGCTACGGGCGCATTCGGCAAATGGCATAACGGGATGCAGTATCCCTATCATCCCAACGGGCGCGGATTCCAGGAGTTTTACGGGTTCTGCTCCGGGCACTGGGGCAATTATTTCAGCCCAATGCTCGAACATAACGGAAGGATCGTAAAGGGAGAAGGTTTTATCATCGATGACCTGACCGACAAAGCTATGGAATTTATGGAAAGCAATGCGAAAGCGTCGAAACCTTTCCTGGCCTATCTGCCGTACAACACTCCCCATTCGCCGATGCAGGTGCCCGATCGTTTTTGGGAAAAGTTTGCTGACAAAGAACTGCAAATGCGAAATCGCGATTTCGGTAAAGAAAATATCGACCATACTCGCGCGGCGCTGGCGATGTGCGAGAATATCGACTGGAATGTGGGACGTATCCTGAAGCAACTCAAGAAACTGAAGCTCACCGACGATACGATCGTAATATACTTCAGCGACAACGGACCGAACGGATGGCGATGGAATGGGGGAATGAAGGGCAAGAAAGGCTCGACAGATGAAGGTGGCGTCCGCTCGCCTCTGCTGGTTAAATGGCCCGGTACTATTGAAGCCGGTAAGACGATCGAGAGCATCGCATCGGCTATCGACTTGCTGCCTACACTTGTGGAATTGACGGGAATTTGCACGGTGGGTGATAAACCGCTTGACGGAATAAGTCTTGCGCCGCTGCTGACCGGGTCGGCGGAAAATTGGCCGGACAGAATGATATTTTCGCATTGGGCCGGGCGTGTCAGTGTTCGTTCACAGCGTTTTCGCATGGACAATAAAGGCAAACTTTACGACATGGTAAATGACGAAGGACAGCGGCAGGATGTGTCACAAAAAAAACCGGATGTGACGGAAAAATTGAAACGTTCGATTGAAAACTTCAAGCAAACCCTCCTCGAAGAACCCCATCCGGATAAACGTCCGTTTATAGTTGGCCATCCTGATTTTCGTTTTACTCAGCTACCCGCCCGTGACGCCGTCGCACATGGCAAAATCAAGCGGGCACGTCATGCGAACTGTTCCTTTTATACCGACTGGGCAAACGTAAAAGACTATATTTCATGGGATGTAGAAGTCGCTTCTACCGGTGATTACAAAGTTGAAATATACTACACCTGCCCGGAAGATGCTGTTGGTTCGATAATCGAACTAAGCTTTAACGAAAGTGCTTTGCAGGGTACGATCGCCGATGCCCACAATCCTCCTTTGTCAGGTGCTGAAAATGACCGTGTCAAAAGAGTTGAGGCATACGTCAAGGATTTCAAGCCGATGCGCCTTGGAAGGATCCACTTGAAAAAAGGAAAAGGTCAACTCATGTTGAGATCCCTGAAAAAAACCGGCTTGCACGTAATGGATTTTCGGCTGATCATGCTTGAAAAGCTGGCCAACCGGTCAATTTGATTCAAATAAAACCTCTGCGGCCTGCTGCTGAATCCTTATCGATTTCACTTCCAGAGCTCTTATTATAGGCGATAAGGCAATAATATGCTTTGCGGTTTGACTTCTTTCGTTTCATTTCTTATTGTTTAAGTGGTTCGGCTGATTTGTTTTTGGCCGTTTATATAGGAATTTATGGGGGCGACGCTGGGGCTGCCTTTTGGCGGTCCGGCACTTGGGGGTCTGTTTTGCGACAGCCTCGGCTCGTCAATTTTTTTGGGTTTTCTATGTGGAAGAAAATTTTACTAATTTTGGTGTTTTATTTTGCAGGCTTTTTTAAAGCAGTGTATCTGCTCGCACCTGCTGACTCGGGAAAGTTCGGTCAGAACCGTTCACGGGCAGAAGTTGCTGCGGGCAGGGTGCACGTACAGCTGTGTAAAGTGGTCCAGTTAGTAGATGAAGAGGCTTCGAAGGTAGGGAACGCAGCAACAGAAAGACTCGCAAAAAGGTGATGACGCAAGTCAAACGGCGGCGGTATTTGAAAACAAGTGCCGTCGCTGTTTCTGTTTAACCCATCGATAAGCTTCGATGCAGGTACTGCCGCCAGTTTCGCTATAACACCTTTCGCTTTTAATGGAATTAAGCCATAACGAAATCTTTGAATTATTGCTGGTTTAGTTGATTCAGCTCTTTTTGTATTGGCCATTCTGAGAAGGCTAGTATCAGGGGTAGGATAATGTTAGCCAGGGGGACGAACATCAGCAGCCCCAGGGCCCAGTGGTAACCTGTTTTTGAACATATCCTGCAGTAGACAACAACCATCAGGATGGTCGTCAGCAAAGCAAACAGCATCATAATGAGAACAAAAACTGTCCAAGCAACAGGGGTGGTCTGCTGTGTATGAAAAATTTCCGGTTCCGCATTGCCATTCGTAATCCGCCGACCATTTCCTGTCTGTCGTGATCGTAAGCAGGCCCGATGCGCTTTTGTCCGGTTTTATAAATCCGGTTACGTAGACTGTTCCATTTTCCGTTGAACGCGTACCGGTGCTTTCTATATAGGTGCTCTTGGCGTAGCTGCCTTTTGTG